>NZ_JAMYLH010000050.1:0-21167 GCF_040317925.1 Mesorhizobium sp. M1348
GAGCTGATCGTGCCGATCGCCATGGAAGAGAAGCTGCGCTTCGCCATCCGTGAAGGCGGCCGCACCGTCGGTGCCGGCATCGTCGTCACCATCAAAGAGTAATTTGGACTTAAACCGATCTGTCGCGGGCGCTGCCCGCGCCGCGCCAGAACAAGGAAGTGACGCATGAACGGACAGAATATCCGCATCCGCCTGAAGGCGTTTGATCACCGGGTGCTCGACGCCTCGACACGGGAAATCGTGTCGACCGCCAAGCGCACCGGCGCCAACGTCCGCGGCCCCATTCCGCTGCCGACGCGGATCGAAAAGTTCACGGTCAACCGGTCGCCTCACGTCGACAAGAAGAGCCGCGAGCAGTTCGAGATGCGCACGCACAAGCGTCTGCTCGACATCGTCGACCCGACCCCGCAAACGGTCGATGCTTTGATGAAGCTCGACCTGGCCGCCGGTGTCGACGTCGAGATCAAGCTCTAAGGAACCAGAGGTCAGCGGGGCGACCCGGAACTCTGAAGGAACAAGAGGCGTGGAGGGGCGACAGCCCCGACAGGGAACTCTAAAGGAATTGAACCGATGCGTTCAGGTGTGATTGCAAAGAAGGTGGGAATGACCCGCATCTACAACGATGCCGGGGAACATGTTCCCGTCACTGTTCTCCAGATGGAGAACTGCCAGGTCGTGGCGCAGCGCACGCAGGAGAAGAACGGCTATACCGCCGTCCAGCTCGGCGTTGGCCTTGCCAAGGTGAAGAACACGTCGAAGGCGATGCGCGGCCATTTCGCGACCGCTTCCGTCGAGCCCAAGGCCAAGGTTGCCGAGTTCCGCGTCTCCGCCGACAACATGATCGATGTCGGCGCCGAGATCACCGTCGAGCATTTCGTCGTCGGCCAGAAGGTCGATGTGACGGGAACCACGATCGGCAAGGGCTTCCAGGGCGTCATCAAGCGGCACCACATGGGTGGCGGCCGCGCGACGCACGGCAACTCGGTGTCGCACCGTACACACGGCTCGACCGGCCAGCGCCAGGATCCGGGCAAGGTGTTCAAGGGCAAGCATATGGCCGGCCACATGGGCGATACCCGCGTCACCACGCAGAATGTCGAGGTCGTCTCGACCGACGCCGATCGCGGCCTGATCCTGATCCGCGGTGCGGTCCCGGGTTCGAAGGGTGCATGGATCCTGGTCCGCGACGCGGCCAAGGTGGCGCTTCCGGCCAATGCGCCGAAGCCCGCCGCGATCCGCGCCGTTGCGACCGATGGTGCCGCCACGAACGAGGCCCCGGCCACAGAGGGAGCGGAATAATGGACCTCAAGATTACAACGCTTGGCGGCAAGGACGCCGGCAAGCTGAAGCTCTCCGAAGAGATTTTCGGCCTTGATCCGCGCGAGGACATCCTGCAGCGCGTCGTGCGCTGGCAGCTTGCCAAGAAGCAGCAGGGCACGCACAAGGCCAAGGGTCGCGCGGAAATCGCGCGCACCGGCGCCAAGATGTACAAGCAGAAGGGTACCGGCCGCGCCCGTCACCATTCGGCTCGCGCTCCGCAGTTCCGCGGCGGCGGCAAGGCCCACGGCCCGGTTGTGCGCAGCCACGAGCACGATCTGCCGAAGAAGGTTCGTGCGCTCGGTCTCAAGCATGCGCTTTCGGCCAAGGCCAAGAGCGCGTCGATCATCATCATCGACGAGCTGAAGCTGACCGAGGCCAAGACCAAGGCACTGATCGCGAATTTCGCGACGCTGGGCCTGAGCAACGCCCTGGTGATCGGCGGCGCCGAGCTTGACAAGAATTTCAAGCTGGCGGCGACCAATATCCCGAACATCGACGTGCTGCCCATCCAGGGCATCAACGTCTACGACATTCTGCGCCGCGGCACGCTGGTCCTTTCCAAGGCCGCCGTCGAGGCTCTCGAGGAGCGCTTCAAATGACCGACCTTCGTCACTACGACGTGATCGTCTCGCCGGCGATCACCGAAAAGTCGACCATGGCTTCCGAGCAGAACCAGGTCGTCTTCAATGTCGCCAAGAAGGCGTCGAAGCCGGAAATCAAGGCCGCCGTCGAAGCGCTGTTCGGCGTCAAGGTGATGGCCGTGAACACGCTTGTCCGCAAGGGCAAGATCAAGCGCTTCCGCGGCACGATCGGCCGCCAGAGCGACGTCAAGAAGGCGGTTGTGACGCTGGCCGACGGCCAGTCGATCGACGTCGCGACGGGTCTCTGAGCAAGGTCGCGAGGACAGAACAATGGCACTGAAAAAATTCAACCCGGTAACGCCGAGCACCCGTCAGCTGGTCATCGTCGACCGCTCGGGCCTCTACAAGGGCAAGCCCGTCAAGGGCCTGACCGAAGGCCTGACCAAGTCGGGCGGCCGCAACAATTACGGCCGCATCACGGCCCGCTTCATCGGCGGCGGTCACAAGCGCACCTACCGTATCATCGACTTCAAGCGCCGCAAGTTCGACGTCGTCGGCACGGTAGAGCGTATCGAGTACGATCCGAACCGCACCGCCTTCATCGCGCTGATCAAGTATGACGATGGCGAGCTGTCCTACATCATCGCCCCGCAGCGTCTGGCTCCCGGCGACAAGATCGTGGCCGGTGAATCGGTCGACGTGAAGCCGGGCAATGCGATGCCGCTGGCCTCGATGCCGGTCGGCACGATCGTCCATAATATCGAGCTGAAGCCCGGCAAGGGCGCTCAGGTCGCCCGTTCGGCCGGTGGTTATGGCCAGCTCGTCGGTCGCGACCAGGGCATGGCGATCCTGCGCCTCAACTCGGGCGAGCAGCGTGTCGTCCACGGCTCCTGCATGGCCACTGTCGGTGCCGTGTCCAACCCGGACCACGGCAACATCAATGACGGCAAGGCAGGCCGCACCGTGTGGCGTGGCAAACGTCCGCACAATCGCGGCGTGACCATGAACCCGGTCGACCATCCACATGGCGGCGGCGAAGGCCGCACCTCGGGTGGCCGCCATCCGGTTTCGCCCTGGGGCAAGCCGACCAAGGGCAAGAAGACGCGGTCCAACAAGGCGACCGACAAGTTCATCCTGCGCTCGCGCCATCAGCGCAAGAGCTAAGAAGAGGTAACGCCAAGTGACTCGTTCGATTTGGAAAGGCCCCTTCATCGACGGCTACCTTCTGAAGAAGGTGGACAAGGTTCGTGAAGGTGGTCGCAATGAGGTGATCAAGATGTGGAGCCGCCGCTCCACCATCTTGCCGCAGTTCGTCGGCTTCACCTTCGGTGTCTACAACGGCCAGAAGCACGTTCCCGTCTCGGTGAACGAGGACATGGTCGGTCACAAGTTCGGTGAATTCGCTCCGACCCGGACCTATTACGGTCACGGCGCGGATAAGAAGGCGAAGAGGAAATAATCATGGGCAAGGCCAAAGCTCCGCGCAGGCTTGCTGACAACGAAGCGCGCGCCGTGTTGCGCACGATCCGTATCAGCCCGCAGAAGCTGAACCTGGTTGCCGCGCTGATCCGCGGCAAGAAGGTCGCGACAGCGCTTTCCGACCTCGAATTCTCGGCCAAGCGGATTTCCGGCACGGTCAAGAAGACGCTGGAATCGGCGATCGCCAACGCGGAAAACAACCACGACCTCGACGTCGATGCGCTGATCGTGGCGGAAGCCTATGTCGGCAAGTCGATCGTCATGAAGCGGTTCCATGCCCGTGGCCGTGGTCGCGCCAGCCGTATCGAGAAGCCGTTCTCGCACCTCACGATCGTCGTTCGTGAAGTCGAAGAAAAAGGGGAGGCCGCATAATGGGCCAGAAAGTCAATCCGATCGGTCTGCGTCTCGGCATCAACCGCACCTGGGATTCGCGCTGGTTCGCGAATACAGGCGAGTACGGCAAGCTGCTGCACGAGGACATCAAGATCCGCAAATATCTTGAGAAGGAACTCAAGCAGGCTGCGATCTCGAAGGTCGTGATCGAGCGTCCGCACAAGAAGTGCCGCGTCACCATCCATGCGGCGCGTCCGGGCCTGATCATCGGCAAGAAGGGCGCCGACATCGAGAAGCTTCGCAAGAAGCTGATGGAGATGACCAAGTCAGAGACGCATCTGAACATCGTCGAAGTGCGCAAGCCGGAGATCGACGCGACCCTGGTCGCCCAGTCGATCGCTCAGCAGCTCGAGCGCCGCATCGCGTTCCGCCGCGCCATGAAGCGCGCCGTGCAGTCGGCGATGCGCCTCGGTGCCGAAGGCATCCGCATCAACTGCGCCGGCCGTCTCGGCGGCGCCGAGATCGCGCGCATGGAATGGTATCGCGAAGGCCGCGTGCCGCTGCATACGCTGCGCGCCGATGTCGACTACGGCACGGCCGAGGCGAATACGGCCTACGGTATCTGCGGCGTCAAGGTCTGGGTGTTCAAGGGCGAGATCCTCGAGCACGACCCGATGGCTTCGGAGCGCCGCGCCACCGAGGGCGATCATGCGCATGGCGGTGGTGGTGAGCGCGAACGCGGTCGCCGTCGCGAAAACGCGTAAGACAGTTAGGAATTTGGAGTTAGAACGATGCTGCAGCCAAAGCGCACAAAGTTCCGCAAGCAGTTCAAGGGCCGCATCCACGGTACCGCCAAGGGCGGCACCAATCTGGATTTCGGTGGATTCGGGCTGAAGGCGCTTGAGCCGAACCGCGTCACCGCGCGCGAGATCGAGGCGGCCCGCCGCGCGATCACCCGCGAGATGAAGCGTGCCGGCCGCGTGTGGATCCGTATCTTCCCGGACGTGCCGGTGACGTCGAAGCCGACCGAAGTCCGTATGGGCAAGGGCAAGGGCGCGGTCGACTACTGGGCGGCACGTGTCAAGCCGGGCCGCATCATGTTCGAGATCGACGGCGTCAACGAGGAAACCGCCCGTGAGGCGCTGCGTCTCGGCGCGGCCAAGCTCTCGGTCAGGACGCGCTTCGTACAGCGCATCGCAGAATAAGGACGGGCTGATCATGAAAGCCGAAGACATCCGGACCAAGACCCAGGACCAGCTGACCGACGACCTGGCCAGCCTGAAGAAGGAGCAGTTCAACCTGCGCTTCCAGAAGGCCACTGGCCAGCTTGAGAAGACCGCGCGCGTGAGGCAGGTCCGCAAGGACATTGCGCGTATCAAGACCATCGCTGCGGAAAAGTCCGCGGCCAAGAAGGCTTAAGGACGAAAACCATGCCAAAGCGCATTCTGCAGGGCACCGTCGTCAGCGACAAGAACGAGAAGACGGTTGTCGTCAAGGTCGAACGGCGCTTCACGCATCCCGTGATGAAGAAGACCGTGCGCATGACCAAGAAGTACAAGGCGCACGACGAGAACAACGCCCACAAGGTCGGCGATCAGGTGTTCATCCAGGAATCGAAGCCGATTTCCAAGGACAAGCGCTGGGTCGTGGTGTCTTCGGACCAGGCCTGATCAGGGCGAACGAAACGAATTTTGGACAGACCGGGGAGGGGTGAGAAACCCGTCCCGTTAGAAAAGAAGAAGGCGGCCAGTCATGATTCAGATGCAAACAAACCTCGACGTCGCGGATAATTCCGGCGCCCGTCGTGTCATGTGCATCAAGGTGCTGGGCGGCTCGAAGCGGAAATACGCTTCCGTGGGCGACATCATCGTGGTGTCGATCAAGGAAGCCATCCCGCGCGGCCGCGTCAAGAAGGGCGATGTGATGAAGGCGGTCGTGGTTCGCACGGCCAAAGACATCCGCCGCCCGGACGGCAGCGTGATCCGTTTCGACAAGAACGCAGCCGTTCTCGTCGACAACAAGAAAGAGCCGATCGGCACGCGTATCTTCGGACCGGTTCCGCGCGAACTCCGCGCCAAGAACCACATGAAGATCATCTCGCTCGCGCCTGAAGTGCTGTAAGGAGCCGGACCAATGCAAAAGATTAGAAAAGGCGACAAGGTCGTCGTGCTGGCCGGCAAGGACAAGGGCCGTTCGGGCGAAGTCCTTTCGGTGCAGCCGAAGGATGACACCGCGCTGGTGCGCGGCGTCAACCTGATCCGTCGTCACCAGAAGCAGTCCCAGTCCCAAGAGGGCGGGATCATCACCAAGGAAGCGCCGATCCAGCTGTCGAACATCGCGCTGGCCGACCCCAAGGATGGCAAGCCGACCCGCGTCGGCTTCATCTTCCAGAAGGACGGCAAGAAGGTGCGCGTCGCCAAGCGCTCGGGAGAAGTCATCAATGGCTAAGGCTCAAACCAAGCAGGCAACTGCCCAGAACACGCCGCGCCTCAAGCAGGTCTACAACGAGACCATTCGCAAGGCGCTGCAGGAGCAGTTCGGCTACGAGAACGAAATGCAGGTTCCGCGCATCGACAAGATCGTCCTGAACATGGGCGTCGGCGAGGCAACCGGCGATTCGAAGAAGCCTTCGATCGCGGCGGAAGACCTTGCAATGATCGCCGGCCAGAAGGCCGTTGTCACCCGCGCCCGCAACTCGATCGCCGGCTTCAAGGTCCGCGAGAAGATGCCGATCGGCGCCAAGGTCACGCTGCGCAAGGAACGCATGTACGAGTTCCTCGACCGCCTCGTGAACATCGCACTGCCGCGCGTCCGCGACTTCCGCGGGCTCAACCCGAAGAGCTTCGATGGCCGTGGCAACTATGCCATGGGCATCAAGGAACACATCGTGTTTCCGGAGATCAACTACGACAAGGTTGATCAGATCTGGGGCATGGACGTCATCGTTTGTACGACTGCGAAGACGGACGACGAAGCCAGGGCATTGCTCAAGGCCTTCAACTTCCCCTTCCGCCAGTAACGGCAGCGAGAAAAGGAAAAATCTGAAATGGCAAAGACCAGCTCAGTCGAGAAGAACAACAGGCGCCGCAAGCTTGCGGACCAGTTCGCTGCCAAGCGCAAGGTGCTCAAGGCGATCATCATGGATCAGTCCAAGCCGATGGAAGAGCGCTTCCGCGCCCAGCTGAAGCTTTCGGCGCTGCCGCGCAACTCGGCCAAGACCCGCATCCGCAACCGCTGCGAAGTCACCGGACGCCCGCGTGCCTATTATCGCAAGCTCAAAGTATCGCGCATCGCGCTTCGTGATCTCGGCAATAACGGCCAGATCCCGGGCCTGGTCAAGTCGAGCTGGTAAGGAGGACATAACATGTCATTGAGCGATCCTCTCGGCGATATGCTGACCCGCATCCGCAACGCGTACGGCCGTAAGAAGTCGAGCGTTTCGACGCCGGCTTCGCGCCTGCGCACCCGCGTCCTCGACGTGCTGAAGGCCGAAGGCTATATCCGCGACTACAGCCAGACCGACTTCGACAACGGCAAGTCCGAAATCGAGATCGAGCTGAAGTATTTCGACGGTGCGCCGGTGGTGCGCGAAATCGCCCGGGTCTCGAAGCCCGGCCGCCGCGTCTACGTTTCGGCCAAGTCGATACCGCACGTCGCCAACGGCCTCGGCATCGCCATCCTTTCGACGCCGAAGGGCGTGATGGCCGACCACGAAGCGCGTGAACAGAATGTCGGCGGGGAAATCCTCTGCCAGATCTTCTGATCTGGTATGTGACCCGGTTGGAAACAGGTTTTCGGGATCAAGTCCCGAAAGCTGAGACCTGAAACAAGAGAAGTGACGAGGACAACAAAATGTCTCGTATTGGAAAGAAACCCGTTTCGCTGCCGCAGGGCGTGACCGCGACCGTCAACGGCCAGACCGTGACGGCGAAGGGTCCGAAGGGCGAGCTGAAGTTCGTGGTGAACGACGAAGTGCTGGTCAAGATGGAAGGCAGCGAGATCGCTGTCCAGCCGCGCGACCAGACCAAGACCGCCCGCTCCAAATGGGGCATGTCGCGCACGCAGATCGTCAACATCCTGCAGGGCGTCAAGGACGGCTTCGAAAAGAAGCTCGAGATCACCGGCGTCGGCTATCGCGCCGCCATGCAGGGCAAGAACCTGCAGCTGGCGCTAGGCTTCAGCCACGACGTCGTCTACGAGACGCCGCAGGGCGTGACGATTTCGGTGCCGAAGCCGACGGAAATCACGGTGACCGGCATCGACAAGCAGCAGGTCGGCCAGGTTGCCGCCGAAATCCGCGAGTATCGCAGCCCCGAGCCCTACAAGGGCAAGGGCGTTCGCTATGCTGGCGAGAAGATCGTCCGCAAGGAAGGCAAGAAGAAGTAATTTTAACGCCGCGGGGAGCGGTCGCGGGAGGCTTGTCCTACCGCATATGGTTGCCCCCGTTTTTTGAAGGCAAGGAACTGACATCATGGGCTCGAAAGAATCCACCCAACGCCGCGCTCAGCGCGTCCGCCGCCAAATCAAGAAGGTTGCCGGCGATCGCCCGCGCCTGTCGGTCCATCGCACGTCGAAGAACATCTACGTCCAGGTGATCGACGACGCCAAGGGCCACACCATCGCTGCTGCCTCGACGCTCGAGAAGGAGCTCAAGGGTTCGCTCAAGACCGGCGCCGACACCGCGGCCGCAGCTGCCATCGGAAAGCTGATCGCCGAGCGTGCCTCGAAGGCCGGCGTCAAGGAAGTCGTCTTCGACCGCGGCGCCTACATCTACCACGGCCGCGTCAAGGCGCTGGCCGAGGCTGCCCGTGAAGGTGGTCTGAGCTTCTAAAAACGAAATTCGCCCCCGGCGACCCACAGAGGTGCCGATATCATCATCAACCGTGCTTCCGGAAAAAAAAAAGGAACAGGATATGGCACAGGAACGTAGGGATGGCGGCCGCGGCCGTGATCGCGAAGAGCGCGACGACGGCATGGTCGACAAGCTCGTCCACATCAACCGTGTCGCCAAGGTCGTCAAGGGCGGCCGGCGCTTCGGCTTCGCGGCACTCGTCGTCGTCGGCGACCAGAAGGGCCGTGTCGGCTTCGGCCACGGCAAGGCACGCGAAGTGCCGGAGGCGATCCGCAAGGCGACCGAATCGGCCAAGCGCGACATGATTTTCGTGCCGCTGCGCTCGGGCCGCACGCTGCACCATGACGTCGAGGGACGCTGGGGCGCGGGACGTGTTCTGCTGCGCGCCGCCAAGCAAGGTACCGGCATCATCGCCGGCGGCCCGATGCGCGCCGTTTTCGAGACTCTCGGCATGCATGACGTGGTCGCCAAGTCGATGGGTTCTTCGAACCCCTACAACATGGTTCGCGCCACTTTCGACGCGCTGAAGAGCCAGATGCATCCGAAGGATGTGGCTGCCGCGCGCGGCATCAAGTATTCGACCCTTCAGGCCCGCCGCGGCACCGCCGTTGCGACTGAAGAATAGTCGACGCTGACCAGGGATCTGACCATGGCCAAGAAAGCAACCAAGACCATCACCGTCGAGCAGATCGGTTCGCCGATCCGCCGGCCGAAGGAGCAGCGCGCAACGCTGGTCGGCCTCGGCCTCAACAAGATGCACAAGCAGCGCACGCTTGAGGATACGCCCTCGGTGCGCGGCATGATCGCTGCCGTCCAGCATCTCGTCCGCGTCGTGGACGAGGGCTGAGCCAAAGCGCAGGAGAACCCAGATGAAACTTAACGATCTGCGTGACAACGACGGCGCGACGCATTCCAAGAAGCGTCTTGGCCGTGGCATCGGTTCCGGTTCGGGCAAGACCGCGGGTCGCGGCGTCAAGGGCCAGAAGGCGCGCTCCGGCGTCGCCGTCAACGGCTTCGAGGGTGGCCAGATGCCGCTCTACCGCCGCCTGCCGAAGCGCGGCTTCAACAATATCTTCGCCAAGAGCTTCACCGTCGTGTCGCTGGCCCGCATCCAGGCGGCGCTCGATGCCAAGAAGCTCGACGCTAAGACTGTTGTGACGGCCGAGGCGCTGGTTGCGGCCGGCGTCATCCGTCGGGTCAAGGACGGCGTGCGCATCCTTTCGGACGGCGACATCAAGGCCAAGCTTGCCTTCGACGTGGCCGGAGCCTCCAAGGCCGCGATCGAGAAGATCGAAAAGGCCGGCGGCTCGGTGAAGCTGCCTGAGAAGGCAGCCGCCGAGTAACGGCAATTTGAAGCACGGTCGGCAAAGGTGGAATTCGGTTTTGCCTTCGGTCGTGCTTTGATCCGACAGATGTGGCGGCCGCATCAACGCGGCCGCTTGCATGTTTGCAGTCCGGAGCTTATCTCGTGAGCTTCGGTGACACGCGCCGCCTGAGCTGCGGGCATCGAGCGTGACCAAGCGGAGAATCAGGCATGGCTTCGGCTGCTGAACAACTAGCCTCGAATCTGAATTTTTCGGCCTTCGCCAAAGCCGAGGATCTGAAGAAGCGCATCTGGTTCACCATCGGCGCGCTGCTCGTCTACCGTCTTGGCACCTATATCCCGCTGCCCGGCATCAATCCCGACGCTTTCGCCCAGGCCTTCTCGTCGCAGAGCAAGGGCGTGCTCGGCATGTTCAACATGTTCGCCGGCGGCGCCGTGCAGCGCATGGCGATCTTTGCCCTTGGCATCATGCCCTATATCTCCGCTTCAATCATCATGCAGCTGATGACCTCGGTCATTCCATCGCTGGAAGCGCTGAAGAAGGAAGGCGAGCAGGGCCGCAAGATCATCAACCAGTACACGCGCTACGGCACCGTGCTTCTGGCGCTGGTTCAGGCCTACGGCATTTCGGTCGGGCTTGAGGGCGGCAACGGCATCGTCAACGATCCCGGCATGTTCTTCCGCATCTCTACCGTCGTCACGCTGGTTGGCGGCACCATGTTCCTGATGTGGCTTGGCGAGCAGATCACCGCTCGCGGCATCGGCAACGGCATTTCGCTGATCATCTTCTCCGGCATTGTCGCCGGCTTGCCGCGCGCCATCTCCGGCACGCTGGAGCTTGGCCGCACCGGCGCCCTGTCGACCGGCCTGATCCTGGCAATCATCGTGCTGGCCATCATCGTCATCGCGCTGATCGTCTTCTTCGAGCGCGCGCAGCGCCGCCTGCTGATCCAGTATCCCAAGCGCCAGGTCGGCAATCGCATGTTCCAGGGCGATACCTCGCATCTGCCGCTTAAGCTCAACACCTCCGGCGTCATTCCGCCGATCTTCGCCTCGTCGCTGCTGCTGCTTCCGGCAACGGTTGCCGGCTTCTCACAGACGACCAACATGCCTGCCTGGGCCAGCACCATCCTAGCGGCGCTCGGCCACGGCCAGCCGCTCTATATGGCCTTCTACGCGGCGATGATCGTGTTCTTCGCCTTCTTCTATACGGCGATCGTCTTCAATCCGAAGGACACCGCCGACCAGCTCAAGAAGCATTCGGGCTTCATCCCGGGCTATCGTCCGGGCGAGCGCACTGCGGATTATATCGACTATGTGCTCACCCGCATCACCGTCGTCGGCGCCATTTATCTGGTGCTGGTCTGTCTGCTGCCTGAGTTCCTGATTTCAGCGACTGGCGTACCGTTCTACCTTGGTGGCACTTCGCTCCTGATCGTGGTCAGTGTAACGCTCGATACGGTGGCGCAGATTCAGGGTCACCTGATCGCGCACCAGTATGAGGGCCTGATCAAGAAGTCGAAGCTGCGCGGGGGGAAAAAGGCCAGATGAGGTTGATATTGCTTGGACCGCCGGGGGCGGGCAAGGGGACACAAGCACTGAGACTGGTAGAACGACACGGCATCCCACAGCTTTCCACGGGGGACATGCTGCGTGCTGCTGTTCAGGCCGGCACCGAAGTCGGCAAACGCGCCAAGGCGGTGATGGACGCTGGCGAACTGGTGTCCGACGCTATCGTCAACGCCATCGTGGCTGAGCGCATCGATCAAGCTGATTGCGCAAATGGCTTCATCCTTGACGGATACCCGCGAACCCTGGTGCAAGCGGACGCCGTTGAGGAAATGCTGTCGGATCGCGGACTGGAGCTCGACGCGGTCATCGAATTTGTCGTCGACGACAAGGCGCTGGTTGGCCGAATCGTCAAGCGCGCCGAAGAAGCCAAGGCCGCAGGCCTGCCGGTGCGCAAGGACGACAGTCCAGCGGTGTTCGAAGAACGCTTGAGGGAATATTACAAGAAAACCTCGCCGCTGATCGGCTACTACTACGCCAAGGGCAAACTCAGGGGCGTCGATGGCATGGCCGACATCGATGCGGTGACGCAGCAGATCGAGGCGGTGCTCAGGGCGACAACCCGGCAGGTTGGCCAGGCGGCCGGCTAGAGAATCGAACGATTGCGCTTGACTGGAGCGGTCCGCTGGGGTATGGCGGCCCGTCTTCCTATCAGGCATGAGGCTTGCTTGTCCGCAAGGGCAAGGCAGGCCGCTTTGAACTGGAAACTCCCGCAAGGGCCGGCCTCCACCGGACGCGGGGCAACTTGAAGCGCCGGCTCGTCCGGCCTATATGGAGAAGAGAAGAACATGGCTCGTATAGCCGGCGTCAACATTCCGACCAACAAGCGCGTCGTCATTGCGCTTCAGTATATTCACGGCATTGGCAAGAAGTTCGCCCAGGAGATCGTCGACAAGGTCGGCATCCCGGCCGAGCGCCGCGTCAACCAGCTGACCGACGCGGAAGTGCTGCAGATTCGCGAGACCATCGACCGCGACTACCAGGTCGAGGGCGATCTGCGCCGCGAAGTGTCGATGAACATCAAGCGGCTCATGGACCTCGGCTGCTATCGCGGCCTGCGTCACCGCCGCTCGCTGCCGGTTCGTGGTCAGCGCACGCACACCAATGCGCGCACCCGCAAGGGCCCAGCCAAGTCGATTGCCGGAAAGAAGAAGTAATTTAGGGCAGTAAGGGAGTAGGGCAGTAAGGCAATAGGGAACAGCCGCCAATTGGATTGCGCGTTTCCCTACTCCCTTACTGCCCTATTCCCCTACTCCCTTACGAAGGTGGAGCCGCTGGCATTACGGCGGTGTAGAGATCAACTGAAAGGACTATCATGGCCAAGGAAGCCGCTCGTGTTCGCCGTCGCGAACGCAAGAACATCTCGTCGGGCGTTGCCCACGTCAACTCGACCTTCAACAACACGATGATCACCATCACCGACGCGCAGGGCAATTCCATTGCCTGGTCGTCGGCCGGAGCCCAGGGCTTCAAGGGATCGCGCAAGTCGACCCCGTTCGCTGCCCAGATGGCCGCCGAGGATGTTGCCAAGAAGGCCCAGGAACACGGCATGCGCATGCTCGAGGTCGAGGTCTGTGGACCCGGCTCCGGTCGTGAATCGGCGCTTCGCGCGCTGCAGGCAGCCGGCTTCACCATCACCTCGATCCGTGATGTGACGCCTATCCCGCACAATGGCTGCCGCCCGCGCAAGAAGCGCCGCGTCTAAAGAATTTACCGAACGCCGCGCGAGCGCCTCAAGGGCGCTCCTCCACGGCATTCCAGGTCGCCCGCCACGATTGGATGGTGGCGGGACAACGGAAGGAAAGCACTATGATCCAGAAAAATTGGCAAGAACTGATCAAGCCGAACAAGATCGAGTTCTCGTCGAAGAAGAAGACGCTGACCACGCTGGTCGCCGAGCCGCTCGAGCGCGGCTTCGGCCTCACCCTCGGCAACGCGCTGCGCCGCGTGCTTCTGTCTTCGCTGCGTGGCGCGGCTGTGACCGCCGTGCAGATCGACGGCGTTCTGCATGAATTCTCGTCCATCGCCGGCGTGCGCGAGGACGTGACCGACATCGTCTTGAACATCAAGGAAATCGCCATCCGCATGGAAGGCGACGGCCCCAAGCGCATGGTCGTACGCAAGCAGGGACCGGGCGCGGTCCTCGCCGGTGACATCCAGACGGTTGGCGACGTCGAGATCCTCAATCCCGACCACGTCATCTGCACGCTGGACGAAGGCGCTGAAATCCGCATGGAATTCACCGTCGACACCGGCAAGGGCTATGTGCCGGCCGACCGCAACCGCGCCGAAGACGCGCCGATCGGGCTGATCCCCGTCGACAGCCTGTATTCGCCGGTCAAGAAGGTCTCCTACAAGGTCGAGAACACCCGCGAGGGCCAGGTTCTCGACTATGACAAGCTGACCATGACCATCGAGACCGACGGTTCGATCTCGGGCGAGGACGCGGTGGCCTTCGCCGCTCGCATCTTGCAGGACCAGCTTGGCCTGTTCGTCAATTTCGACGAGCCGCAGAAGGAAGTCGCCGCCGAACAGGTTACCGAGCTTGCCTTCAACCCGGCGCTGCTCAAGAAGGTCGACGAGCTCGAGCTCTCGGTGCGTTCGGCCAACTGCCTGAAGAACGACAACATCGTCTATATCGGCGACCTGATCCAGAAGACCGAAGCCGAGATGCTGCGCACCCCGAACTTCGGCCGCAAGTCACTGAACGAGATCAAGGAAGTCCTGGCGGCGATGGGCCTGCATCTCGGCATGGAAGTGCCGGACTGGCCGCCGGAAAACATCGAAGACCTCGCCAAGCGTTACGAAGATCAATACTGAGGCTCAGGCCTCTTGAACCCGCAATGAAGGAGAAGAGCCATGCGCCACGGATTTAAAGGCCGCCGGTTCGCCCGCAGCATAAGCCATCGCAAGTCGATGTTTGCCAACCTTGCCGTGTCGCTTATCGAGCACGAGCAGATCCTCACCACGCTGCCGAAGGCGAAGGATTTGCGTCCGATCGTCGAGAAGCTGGTGACGCTCGGCAAGCGCGGCGACCTGCATGCCCGCCGGCAGGTGATTGCCCAGATCGGCAATGAAGGCGTCGTCAAGCGCCTGTTCGATACCATCGCGCCGCGTTATGCCACTCGCAATGGCGGCTATCTGCGCATCATGAAGGCCGGCTTTCGCCACGGTGACAATGCGGCAATGGCGGTCATCGAGTTCGTCGACCGCGACACCTCGGCCAAAGGCGCCGGCGACCGCGCCCGCATCGAGGCCGAAGGCACCGAAGAGGAAGCCGCAGCTGCATAAGCTTCGGTTGTCCTGAGAAGTTCAAAGGGGCCTGCGGGCCCCTTTTTCTGTTTCCGAAGGTGCCGGGCAGGGCTGGTAGGCGTTTTGTCACCGGTTTTTGCGGCGACCACCCAAATTAATCGGATTTCAGCGGCTTAGCCTTTCATTTTGCACAATCGTCAGGACAATGGCGCCCGACTTGGAGGATTCGGAATGCGCGTTAAACGGCTGTCCCTTGTTCTGATCTGCGCCTTGATGGCGTTGGCCGTCGTGCCGGCGGCCAGGCACGCGCTGGCGGAGGAGACCAAGCCAGATCCCGGTCTGTCCGACGTGCTGACCGATCTGCTGCATGGCGTCGAAGGCGAAAACGCCACTTCCGGCCCCGACAAGCGCGTGCCGTTCGGCCGCGAGGAGGTGCAGCTGTCCTTCGCGCCGCTGGTCAAGCAGACGGCCCCGGCCGTGGTCAATGTCTACGCCTCGCAGACCGCCAAGGTGACGTCGCCCTTTGACGGCGATCCGTTCTTCGAGGAGTTCTTCGGCCGCTCGCAGCCGCGCGCGCAGTCTTCGCTCGGTTCGGGGGTGCTGGTTGATCCCACCGGCGTCGTGGTCACCAATTTCCATGTCGTCAAGGACGCTGACCAGGTCAAGGTCGCGACCGCCGACGGGCGCGAATTCGACAGCAAGGTGCTGCTCAAGGATGAGACGCTCGACCTCGCCGTGCTCAAGATTTCTTCTGACAAGCCGTTCCCGGTGATCGCTATCGGCGATTCCGACGCGCTCGAGGTCGGCGACCTAGTGCTGGCGATTGGCAATCCGTTCGGTGTCGGCCAGACCACCACCAGCGGCATCATTTCGGCGGTTGCGCGCAGCCATATCGGCGTCTCCGATTCCAGCTTCTTCATCCAGACCGACGCCGCCATCAATCCCGGCAATTCCGGTGGCGCGCTGGTCAACATGGGAGGGCAACTGATCGGCATCAACACGGCGATCTATAGCCGTAGCGGCGGCTCGATCGGCATCGGCTTTGCCATCCCTTCGAACATGGTTCGCGCTTTCGCCGATGCGGCCAAGGCCGGGCTCGACTTCTTCGAGCGGCCGTATGCCGGTGCCGAGTTCGAGGCGGTGACGCCGCAGATTGCCGAATCGCTCGGCATGGACAAACCGACCGGCGCGCTGGTTTCTTCGGTCGAAGAGGCGGGACCTGCTGCCAAGGCAGGGCTCAAGCCTGGCGACGTGGTGCTGTCGCTCAATGGCAGGCCGGTCGAGAGCGTCGGGGCGCTGGACTACCGGATGGCGACGCTGTCGATTGGTACGAATGCCAGCTTCGGCGTTCTGAGCAAGGGTCAGCAAGCGACGATGGACATCGCGTTGGAACGGCCGCCTGAGGGCGCCAAAGCTGCGGAACTCACATTGCGCGGCCGCAGCCCGTTTTCCGGTGCCAAGATTGCCGAACTGTCGCCACGGCTTGCCCAACGGCTCGGTCTGCGCACCGATGTCAAAGGCGTAACCGTGGTCGACATCAACCGCGATTCGCCCGCTGCCGATTTTGGCTTCCAGCCAGGGGACATCGTGCGTGAGGTCAATGGCCTGACGATCGACAAGGCGGCGACCCTGGAACAGGTAGCCCAGCAGGATACGCGCTGGTGGCGCTTTACCGTCGAGCGCGGCGGGCAGATACTGCGCCAGGTGTTGCGTTACTGAGCCCGACCGTCAGCATGATCGGGCTCCAGGCAGAAGAAGTTGCATGGCCGATCTGTTCAGTGTCGATGAACCGGAAAAGACGCCGCCCGGCAGGCCGCTGGCGGACCGTCTGCGCCCGAAGAATCTCGGCGAGGTCGTCGGCCAGGAGCATCTGACCGGACCCGACGGCGCGCTGACGCGGCTGATCGGCTCCGGCTCGCTCGGCTCGATGATCTTCTGGGGCCCGCCCGGCACCGGCAAGACCACGGTCGCACGGCTGCTTGCCGGCGAGACAAGCCTCGCCTTCGAACAGATCTCGGCGGTGTTTTCCGGCGTTGCCGACCTGAAGAAAGTGTTCGAGGCAGCGAAGCTGCGCCGCTCCAACGGCCGCCAGACACTGCTGTTCGTCGACGAGATCCATCGCTTCAACCGCGCCCAGCAGGACAGTTTTCTGCCCGTGATGGAAGACGGCACCGTCGTGCTGGTCGGCGCCACCACGGAGAATCCATCCTTCGAGCTTAACGCCGCGCTGTTGTCGCGCGCGCGTGTGCTGGTCTTTCACTCGCTCGGCGAGGACAGCATCGCCAAGCTGCTGGCGCGGGCCGAGGAGGCAGAGGGTAGGGCGATGCCGCTCGATGAAGACGCGCGGGCGATGCTCATCCGCATGAGCGACGGCGACGGCCGCGCGGCGCTGACGCTCGCCGAAGAGGTCTGGCGCGCAGCGAAATCAAAGGAGGTGTTCGGCGCCGAGGCCCTGCAGCGCATCGTCCAGCGCCGCGCACCGATCTACGACAAGGGCCAGGACGGCCACTACAATTTGATCTCAGCCTTGCACAAATCGGTGCGCGGCTCCGACCCCGACGCGGCACTCTACTATCTCGCCCGCATGTTCGACGCCGGCGAAGATCCGCTTTATCTCGGGCGCCGGCTGGTGCGCATGGCGATGGAGGATATCGGGCTGGCCGACCCGCAGGCGCTCGTCGTCGCCAACGCCGCCAAGGACGCCTACGACTATCTGGGCTCGCCCGAGGGCGAACTGGCCTTCGCCGAGGCGACCGTCTATCTCGCCACCGCGCCGAAATCCAATGCAGTCTATACCGCGTTCAAGGCCGCCACACAGGCGGCGAAGGAATTCGGTTCGCTGCTGCCGCCCAAGCACATTCTCAATGCGCCGACCAAGCTGATGAAACAGGAAGATTACGGCGCCGGCTATCGCTATGACCACGACGAGCCCGACGCTTTTTCCGGCCAGGACTATTTTCCGGAGAAGATGGGAAGGCAGACATTCTACGACCCGCCCGAGCGCGGCTTCGAGCGCGATATCAGGAAGCGGCTGGACTATTGGGCGAAGCTGCGCAGCGAGCGGGAAAAATAGTCGCCGATCGCACACTGGTGTGATCGCCGTTGTCTGGCGGGATAAAAAACCCTATCAAGATGCGCCTTCGGCCGGCGGACAGGCCAGAACGTACCGACGATATTCAGAACGGAATCGCGCCTGGCGCGTGGAAAAATGACAAAAAAATCTCGCAAAACCCTTCGGAAGTTCGCCATAGCGATCCCGCTGCTGGCGCTCGGCTTCTATTTCATTCCCATTCTGACGACGATTTTCATCGTCCTCGGCCTGATCGACGTGTTGCGCAACGACAACAAGAATTGGGCGCTGTTCAGTGGTTATTTCCTGGGCAACGGCATCTTCACCTGGCTGCTTTCGCCCTTCAATCTGCTGGTGGATCTGCTGTGCTATAGAAACCGCGGTGTCTGGAAATTGGACCAGTTTCCTCCGGACTACCAGCGCGAGGTCAACGAGGTCCTGGATGTCTTCAAGGCACGCAAGGACGAGATCATCGCCGACATCGACGCCAATTTCGGCAGCGGCCGGCGCGGCATGTATGTCTATCAGTGGTATGGCAAGCACAAAATAGACAACGTCGCCGAATTCAACAAGGATTTCAAATACATCAAGACGATTGCCGTCTCTGTGTTCAGCGGCAGGGAATCGACTTCCTGGCACTTTGGCCCGCTCCGGCTCAGCCTGCGCATTCTCTACAACCTCATCCCGGTGAAATCGGAAGTGTTCGTCCAGTGTGGCAACGCCAAGAATTACTGGCACGAAAACCCGCTGTTCATCTTCGACGACACGCTGCTGCATCGCTCGGTCAACGAGTATGACGGGCGCCGCTACTGCGTGTTCATGGACATCATCCGGCCATCGCCATTCCCCGGCCTGATCGCCGCTCTTCTCGCCATCGTTTCGGTCAGCGTCGAGCGCATCAATGCTATGTTCTACAAGAACTGGAAGATGATCGGCTCCAGCAAGCCGAAGAAGGCCGGAGCCGCCTGACACCGTGGTGTGACCGGCGCGAGGAAGCACGATGTATCATCTGTTGCTTGTCTGCCTTGGTGGCGCGATCGGTGCAATGGCCCGCTTCTTCCTATCCGGCTTCGTCGCCCGTCGGGTCGGCGAGACCTTTCCCTGGGGCACGATGGCCGTCAATGTCTCGGGAGCGTTTGCAATCGGAGTCGTTGCGCATGCGGTGGCGCGCGACGGCATGCCCGCCATCTGGGCCTTTGCCGTTACCGGCGGCCTCGGCTGCTACACCACGGTCTCTTCCTTCAGCCTGCAGACGCTGGCGCTGGCGCGCGACGGCGAATGGCTGCGCGCCGGCGGCAATGTGCTGCTTTCGGTTTTCCTGAGCCTCGGCGGCGTGACGCTGGGCTTTGCAGCGGGAAGTCTTCTGACTGGCAGCGGCGCGCCGTGAGCGGCCCGCGGAAGCTCCGCCACGACGGGACGGACACTGCCGCGGCAGGGCGTGGCGGGCGCCTCAGTGGTTGGCGCAGAACCAACGAAACGGTTCGGCTCTATGCGACAGTAGCCGCAGGCAGCATGATCGGCGGTGTGCTGCGGGCGCTTGCCTCATCGACGAGCACTGCCCTGTGGGGCGCTGGATTTCCCTTCGGCACGCTCCTCGTGAACATCGTCGGCTCATTCCTCATCGGCTTCTACGCGACATTGACGGGACCGGATGGACGCGTCTTCGCCGGTCCGCTGCAGCGCCAGTTCTTCACGGCCGGCTTCTGCGGCGGCCTGACGACCTTCTCCGCTTTCAGCCTTGAAACACTCACCCTCGCGCAAGACGGGAGGCTTGTGGCGGCGGGACTCAATATCGCGATCTCCGTGGTGGCGTGGCTTGCCGCCGTCTGGCTTGGCCACATCTTTGCAGTGCGCCTCAACCGGCTGAGAGGGTCCAGGCAATGAAGATACCAACACAGGCACAATTGCTGCGCATATTTATCGGCGAAAACGACAAGGCAGATGGCCGTCCGCTGTATGAGGTCATCGTGCTGAGGGCCCGCGAAATGCAGATCGCCGGCGCGACCGTCCTGCGCGGCGCGATGGGGTTCGGCCATTCCAGCCGGCTTCACACCACGAAGATCCTCCGCCTATCGGAGGATCTGCCACTCGTCATCGAGATCGTCGATAGCGAGGAAAAATTGGCCGCTTTCCTGCCCGTGCTTGAAACAATCATGACAAGTGGTTTGATTACGCTGGAGAAAGTTCAGGTTCTGCAATATGGAACCGACAACGAATAACCGAGTGAGATTGCGGGTGCCGGCGAATGCCGTTGCATGTTCGCAAAACGGCGATTGGAATCATGGCAGGCGTTGAACAGATCACTGTGGATACCGGCGAGGCGGGCATGCGGCTCGACCGCTGGTTCAAGACCCATTTCCCCGGTCTCGGTTTCGGTCATCTCCAGAAGCTGCTGCGTTCCGGCCAGATCCGCGTCGACGGCGGCAGGGTGAAGGCCGATACACGCGTCGAAGCCGGCCAGACGGTCCGAGTGCCGCCGCTCGAAGTCGACAAGAAAGGCGAAAGCCCGCTGACAGGCCATTCGATCCGCAACCAGGGCGACGCCGATGTCTTGGCCAAGATGCTGATCCATGAGGACCCGAAGGTCTTCGTCTTCAACAAGCCGGCCGGCCTGGCGGTCCAGGGCGGCTCGGGAGTCACCCGCAATGTCGACGACATGCTGGAAGCCTGGCGCAACCAGAAGGGCGAGAAGCCGCGCCTGGTGCACCGGCTCGACCGCGACACGTCGGGTGTGCTGGTTGTCGCCCGTACAAGGCTCGCCGCCATGAAACTCGCCGAGGCGTTCCGGGCGCGTGAGACGAAGAAAACCTACTGGGCGCTGGTCAAGGGCGTGCCGCCGAAGCGCGAGGACAAGATCTCGACCTGGCTGATCAAGGAACCGACGCCCGACGGCGATCGTGTGCGCATCGCCAAGCATGGCGAAAAGGGCGCCGATCACGCCGTCTCCTATTACCGCATCGTCGAGCGGGCGGCGCAGACCCTGTCCTGGCTGGAGATGGAACCCTATACCGGGCGTACCCACCAGCTTCGCGTCCATGCCGCCCATATCGGTTGCCCGATCATCGGCGACCCCAAATATTTCGAGGCCGACACCAACTGGGATTTTCCCGGCGGCATGCAGAACCGGCTGCATCTGCACGCGCGCCGCATCGTCATCCCGCATCCCGACAAGGGTTTTGTCGACGTCACCGCTCCGATGCCGCCGCATATGCGCCAGAGCTGGAACCTGCTCGGCTTTGACGAGCAGAGTGCCGAGGACTAGCGCTGGTGGGCGTCGCCACAGAAACCCTCGACCGCCGTGACGCGGTCGATCTGGCGGCAGCCGCAATCATGGTCGGGCTGACGTTTTCCTGGGGGCTCAACTACGTCGCTGCCAAGATCTCGTAT
>NZ_JAMYLH010000051.1:0-20763 GCF_040317925.1 Mesorhizobium sp. M1348
GGCTACGGCGGCCAGTTTATGCTCGCGAACCCTGACACCGGCACCGTCGTCGTCTACTTCGGCGTGATCGAGAACGCGAGCGCCTCCGACCCCGACTTCAGTGATCCCCTGGTGAAGATGATGGCCGAGCTTGCTGCAGAATGATGGGTTGGTCGCCGGCCGCTTCGGCACTGTTGTCGCCCGGACCATGCACGGCAAGCTACGGCCGGCCTAAATCGCTGATGATGACCAGCGATGTCGTCCTTGCACGTACGATCGCGCTCTATGCCAAACGCCAGATGATGTAGGAGAGGTGGAGCATGATTGCGCTTGATCCCGTCAAGTACGAGCCCAGGAACACGACACGGTTTTGAGGCCGAGTTCGTTGGCCGCGCGAAAGACGCGGATGGCGATTTCGGACCGGTTGGCGACAAGGATTTTTGAGATCAGCATTCGACTCCTCCAAAGGATGCGCGTGAAGATGCCGTCTGCGTTATCAGTGTACGCATTGAGCAGGGATTAAGCTCAACCGCTTCATCATGAAGGCGACAGAGACGCCCAAATGAACCGCCGCCGAATGCGACCGTTGAACGCCGGCTCACTATGATCGCCAAAGGGGCCGGCGCTGCTTGGGACCTACTTGATAGCGCCGGCCAGGCGGAATCAAGGTCCGCCGTAGGCCCAAAATAGTTGAGAAGCCATATTGTCAATCACGCAAGCACACTGGCCTTAGCTCGCCTCTAAGAGGGTCATCGATGTGATCCTTGTATGCGGGGCCTCATCGATCTTTTCCCGCTCGCAAAAGATATCGCCGCGCACACACCGTGAAGCTAAGTTTTGTTCGTCTATCCGCACCGATCGCGCCAGCGTTTCACAGCCAAAAAAGACCCGCCACTCTTCAGGGCAAAGAGCGGCGGGCCTTTTGCACAGCTACTCGAACTGAATACGCGTTCCCACTCACATTAGCTGGGGATAATTAAGGCTGCATTAACTGCAAAATTCGGGCATCTAAATCGATCCGAATGCAAGATACGGCGGGCTCGGAGGAGCCGGGCCGAAATCGCTGTCGCGTCCAATCCATAAAGCGTCAGCTATCAGAGAAGCGCGAACGAATTCCGGTGCGTCGTTCGATCCAGCCAGGTTCGAGCCCGAGATTGTTCTCGATCTCGGCATTCTCCACTTTGCGCCCAGGCGCATGATGGCCAAACCCGAGAATGCGCGACCACCTGCTCATGGCCTCGAACCGAAGCGTTCGCCGGCCTCCTCGATGGCGTCATAGAGCCCGTCCAATTCGCCGCCGGTGATGCAATAGGGCGGCATAAGGTAGAGGACATTGCCGAGCGGACGGACAAGCAGCCCCCGGTCGAGGAAGAACGCGCGCAGCTTCGGACCGATCTCGGCGAGGTAGCCGGCTGAGCTGGCGCGCAGGTCGAGTGCCGCGATCGTGCCGGTCGCCCGGCTGTCGCTGAAGAAGGGGTTGTCGCGAAAGCGCTGAAGCCCGGCGGCCTGCATCGCGCTCAAGGTCGCGATCCGCTGGGCCACCGGCTCGTCGCGCCAGATCTCGACATTGACGAGGCCGGCCGCGCAGGCAATCGGATTGGCGGTGTAGGAACTCGAGTGGAAAAACGTCTTCTTGCGGTCCGTCGAATAATGGGCTTGGAAGATGGCGTCGGTGGCAAGCGTGGCGGCCAGCGGGATGGCGCCACCGGTCAACCCCTTCGAGGTGCACAATATGTCCGGAGAGATGGACGCCTGCTCGCAGGCGAACATGGTCCCGGTGCGGCCCCAGCCGGTCATCACCTCGTCGGCGATCAACAGCGTGCCGGAGGTTTTTGCGATCTTCTTCAATTCGGCCAGCACCCAAGCCGGATACATCAGCATGCCACCGGCGCCAAGCACCAGCGGCTCGACGATCAGCGCGGCGGCGCGCCGGTCGCGGGCAACTGCCTCGAACCGATCCAGCGTTTCCTGCTCGCGCCCGGCGGCCGGGAAGGGGATGGTGTCGACCTCGAACAGCAAAGGTTCGTAAGCGGCGTTGAACACGCCACGGGCGCCGACGCTCATCGTGCCGATGGTGTCGCCATGGTAGCTATGCTCCATGACGACGATGCGCGAGCGCGGCGCGCCGATGTTGCGGAAATAACCGAGCGCCATCTTCAGCGCGACTTCGACGGAGGTCGAGCCGCTGTCCGAATAGAACACCCAGTCGAGTCCGGAGGGAGCGAGACCGACAAGCGCCTTGGCCAGTCGTTCGGCCGGCTCGTGCGTGAAGCCTGCGAAAATGATCTGGTCGAGGCTCGACGCGGTCGTCTCGATCGCCTTCATGATGCGGGGATGGCGGTGGTCATGCGTGACGACCCACCAGGAGGAGATGGCGTCCAGGATGCGCGCGCCGTCGGCCTTGTGGAGATAGGCGCCCTCGGTCCGCACGATTTCAGGAATCGCCGGCTCGAGCGCATGCTGGGTGAAGGGATGCCACACGTGGGACTGCGACATCATTCGCCTCCGGTAATCAAAGCGAGGTCGAAGCCGGCAATTATCGCGTCCCTCAGCGTTTTGCCGGTCAGCGGATCGAGGTGCGGCAGCCTGCCAAGCTGTGGCACGCCACCGAATTCCGCGATCGTCCTTTGGGTGTCGGCCGCCTCGTCGCCGATGAAGGCGACGCCGATCAGCGGGATGGAGCGCGCCCGCAGCGCCTCGATCGACAGCAGGGTGTGGTTGATTGTGCCAAGCGCGGTGCGGGCGCACAGTATGACCGGCAGCTGCCATTGTGCTAATATGTCAATGAACCTTGTCTGTCGGTTGAGCGGCACCATCAGCCCGCCCGCGCCCTCGATGACGAGCGGACCCGGCACGTCCGGAAGCGCGAGGTCTGCCGCCTCGATCGAGACGCCGTCGATTTCGGCCGAGCGATGCGGCGAAAGCGGGTTCTTTAAGCGATAGGCTTCCGGCAGCACGCGCCCCGACGGCAGGCCGGAAAGCCGCGCAACGACCTCGCTGTCGGTCTCGTCATCGAGGCCCGATTGCACCGGCTTCCAATAGAAGCCGTCGAGCAGGCCAGCGAGCCCGGCCGCAAACACCGTCTTGCCAATTCCGGTGTCTGTTCCGGTGATGACGATGCGCTTGGTCATGCCGCCTCCGGTCATGTTTGGGCCAACACCTCGACGAGCGCCTCGACCATGGCGCAAATGTCGGCTTCGTCGACGTTGAGCGTCAGCGAAATGCGCAGACGCGACGTGCCCTTGGGAACGGTCGGCGGACGAATGCCGCGTATGTCACCGCGCGCCTGCAGAGCCGCCGCCACAGTCATGGCGCGCCTGACGTCGCCAATGACAAATGGCTGGATCTGCGAGCCGCTGGGCCTCACACCGCAGCGCTCGGCCAATAGACGGCCGGCGAAGGCGACACGCTCATGCAACCGAACACGCCGCATAGGCTCGTCGGACAGAACAGCCAGCGCTTCGCGTGCCGCGACCGCCATCAGCGGCGATGGCGCGGTGGCGTAGATGAATGGCCGGCACCGGTTGATTCGCACAGTGTTTGCGGCCCGGTGACCAGCGCGCCGGAAGCGCCAAGCGCCTTACCGCATGTGTGGAGCGCGATGATGTTGTCGCGGCCCTCGAAAGCGGCGGCCAGCCCGCGGCCGTCCGGTCCGCAGACGCCGGTGGCATGCGCCTCGTCGACGACGAGGAATGCCTCGTGCCGATCAGCAAGCGCTACCAGGCTCTCCATCGGCGCACAGTCACCATCCATGCTGTAGAGGCTTTCGACCGCGATCCAGACGCGCCCCATGCCGCCGTCGGCGCGCCAGCGCGTGATGGCATCCTCGACAGCGTCGACGTCGTTGTGCGCGGCCAGCAACTGGGCGCGCCCGGCCTGCGCGCCCTCATGCGTGCTGGCATGGGCGAGCTGGTCAAGGACCAGCAGGTCGCCCTTCTGCGGCAGCGCCGTCAGCAGAGCGAAGTTGGCGATGTAGCCGCTGCCGAAGAACATTGCGCATTCGGCGCCAAAGAACGTCGCCGCGTCCGCCTCCAGTTGCTCATGTTCCGGTGCATTGCCGCGCAACAGCCGCGATCCTGTGGCGCCGACCGGCGTGCCCCGCGCGATCGCCGCCGCAACCGCATCGCCCAGTCTCCTGGAGGCGGCAAGCCCGAGATAGTCGTTCGACGAGAAGTCGAGCCCGGCGCGCGGCGATAGCGTCCGCAACCGGTCCTTGCGCGCCAACCCCTGCAGGGTCGCATCATAGCGGGCAAGCGGTGCCCCGGTCATTGCGCCTCGAGGTCCATCGGCTCGATGCCGAGGCGCCGGAAGAGAAGGGTATCCTTGTCTTCGCCGGGATTGTCCGCCGTCAGCAGCGTGTCGCCGACGAAGATCGAGTTGGCACCCGCGAAGAAGCACAGCGCCTGCATCTCGTCGGTCATGGCGGTGCGGCCGGCGGAAAGGCGCACGTGCGATTTCGGCATCATGATGCGTGCCAGGGCGATCACGCGCACGAATTCGATCGGCTCGATGGGCTTGGCTTCGGCAAGCGGGGTGCCGGCGATCGGGATCAGCATGTTGATCGGAACGCTTTGCGGATGCTCCGGCAGATTGGCCAGCGTCACCAGCATGTCGATCCGGTCCACCGGCTCTTCGCCCATGCCGACAATGCCGCCGCAGCAGACCTTGATGCCGGATCGGCGAACCTGCTCGAGCGTATCGAGCCGGTCGGCAAAGCTGCGCGTGCTGATGATCTCGTTGTAGTAGCGCTCCGACGTATCGATGTTGTGGTTGTAGTAGTCGAGACCAGCCCGCTTCAGTCGAGCGGTCTGCTCGAGATCGAGCATGCCCAGCGTCATGCAGGTCTCCATGCCGAGCGCCTTGACGCCTTCGACCATCGCCACCACCGCATCCATGTCGCGCGCCTTGGGGTTTCGCCAGGCCGCACCCATACAACAGCGGGTGGCGCCGGCGTCACGCGCCTTGGTCGCTTCGGCGATGACGCGCCTGACTTCCATCAGTTTCGACGCCTTCAGACCGGTCTCGTGATGCGCGGACTGGCTGCAATAGCCGCAATCCTCCGGGCAGCCGCCTGTCTTGATGCTGAGAAGCCGGCTGAGCTGGACCTTGTTGGGATCGAAGTTCTCGCGATGGACGGTTTGCGCGAGGAAGAGGAGATTGTTGAAGGGCGCATCGTGAAGTGCCCGAGCCTTCTCCCGGGTCCACATCCCGGCGTCAGGGGCTTGAACTTGTGAGAATGTCGTCGTCGAACTGGTTGTGTGCATGTCCATCCTGTTCCCTCGGCCCTGCTTTTGCCGCGCCTTCTTGTGCGCCTGACGGCGATCGAACCGTCATCGACCTGCGCCTTTCCGTTCATCGCTCGATCATGAACTGCGATAATCGAGGCCGATATCCAGGATCGGCGCGCTGTGCGTCAGTCGACCGATGGAAATCAGGTCAACGCCGGTCGCGGCAATCGCACGCGCGGTATCGGATGTGATCGTGCCGGAAGCCTCCGTGATCGCCCGACCGCCAACGATTGCGACGGCGCGACGGAGATCGTCGAGGGACATGTTGTCGAGAAGGACCGCGTCGGGCGCGAACCAAGCACCTCCTCCAACTGGTTCAGGGTGTCGACCTCGACTTCGATCTTGACCAGATGGCCGGCGCTGTTTCGTGCCCGCTCAATCGCGGGTCGAATTCCGCCGGCGATGGCGATGTGGTTGTCCTTGATCAGGATGGCGTCGTCGAGGCCGAAGCGGTGATTGGAGCCGCCACCTGCGCGCACGGCGTACTTTTCCAGCGCCCGCAATCCGGGCGTCGTCTTGCGCGTGCAGACGATCTTGGCGCCATGTCCGCGAACCGCGGTGACAATCGATGCGGTTGCCGTGGCGACGCCACTCAGATGGCACAGAAAATTGAGTGCTGTCCGTTCGGCTGTGAGAATGGCCCGCGCCGGGCCAATCACTGACGCAATGACCTCACCGTGCGTGACATTGTTGCCGTCTGCCCGCTCCACCAGGATTTCGACGTCAGGATCGATCAGGCGGAAAGCAAGCATCGCCAGATCGAGGCCGGCCACAACTCCGGACTGGCGCGCCGCCAGCACGGTCCTCGCCTGGTGTTCTTTCGGGACGACTGCATCCGTGGTCACATCGCCGGCTCTGCCAAGGTCTTCGAGAAGAGCTGCCCGCACGAGCGGCTCGAACATGACCGTGGGAAGCGGTGAGAGCTTCATCAATTTGCCCTTCGAAGCTTGGGGAATGTCCGAGTTCCCGCGCTGCCGCCAAGGCGGCTTCGAGGGTGATCGAGGAACGTCGGGCAACAGCCTCATGATGGGGAAAGTCTTCGCGGTAATGAGCGCCGCGGCTCTCTCGGCGCCGCAAGGCGGCAATCGCAATCATCAGCCCGACAGCCGCCGGATCCGATGCCGCGGCCTCGCTTTCGGCGAGCGGCAACAGGCTCCGTGCAGCTGCTTTCAAAGCTTCACCATCTCGGACAATGCCGAGTGCCCGCGACAGGAAAGGACGCACCGTTGCCGGGTCAGGCGATGGGTACTCGCCCGCAAACGCAGGCTTTGTTCTGCGAGCAGGCGTTCCGGCCACGCTTTCAGCGACCCAGCGTGCGCATACGACGGCCTCGGTCAAGGAATTGCTCGCGAGCCTGTTGGCGCCATGCAGTCCGGTCGAGGCGACTTCGCCACAGGCCCAAAGCCCTTCGACGGATGTCCTCCCGGCGCCGTCCACGTCAACGCCGCCCATGTGATAGTGCTGGGCAGGACGAATGGGGATGAGATCGCGCGTGGGATCAATGCCGGCTCCACGACACGCGGATGCGATTGTGGGGAAGTGCCGCGCAAATTCGGGGCCAAGCCGTTGCCGCGCGTCGAGAAAAACACGGTGGCCGTTCGCAAGATGGTTCCAGACGGCGCGCGCCAAGACATCGCGAGGCGCTAGTTCCGCCCCTGGCACCCTTTGCAGAAAAGCCTGGCCGGTTTCATCGATCAGGGCAGCACCTTCGCCGGGGACAGCCTCGCTGACCAGCGCCATAGGGCGGACCGGGCCGTCAAGCGCGGTTGGGCGGAACTGGATGAACTCGAGATCGGCAAGGATAGCTCCGGCGCGGGCTGCTAGCGCCAGGCCCTGTCCGCAACTGCCCGAAGGATTGGTGGTGTCGAAAAACAACCCTCCGACGCCACCGGTGGCGAGGACGACCCGCTGAGAGCCGAAGAAAACCGGTCCTATCGAACAGCTCGCCCAGACGCCTCTGATCGCATTCTGCCGCACCGTCACTGGACGTCGGTCTGGGCGGCGATATTCGCAGCCAGATATTCGTCCGGCAGCATGATCACCCGGGGTACGCCAAGGGATTCGACAACGGCCTTTGCGTTGCCGGAGGTGCAGCAGATGTCGGACTCGGCTTTGACGCTTGCCGACGCGCTCATCGAGCCTCCAGTTATAGTCTATGAGAATATAAGACATGTATCCTTTATGACTATAATGGATGTCAAGCCCGCATAAGCGGCAATTTTGTCCCAGCCACCGGCCTCTCATCGAGAATGTCGTGGCGGAAGCGGTAGAGCTGCGCCGGGCGGCCGCCGGTCTCAGTGGTCGTCTCTCCGGTCTTTTCAACCAGCTCCTGCTGTTCGATGAGCCGGCGAAAGTTTGGTTTGTTGATGAGCCTGCCGGAGAGCGCTTCCACGGTTCGCTGCAGCTGCAATAGTGTAAAGAGTGGCAGCATCAGTTCGAACACGACCGGCCGGTATTTGATTTTGGAGCGCAGCCGCGCAATAGCCGTTGCCAGGATGCGGCGGTGATCGGCGATCATGGATTTGCCCGCTACCGGAGTAGTTGCGGCTGAAGATCTACCCCGTATCGCTTCCTCCACAAGCGCCGCCTCGTAGAGAAGCTCATAGCGCTGCAGCGCGAACTCTTCGTTCCATGACCGGTCGTCGAAGCCGAAAGCGATAGCCGTGCGCCGCCGGCGATCGAGCCGGATGGCGGTTTCGTCGGCGCTGTCCGCCCATTCCCTCAGGCGCGGCCGCAAATCTTCCAACACTGCCGCCGGCGCGCCGGAGCGATGATCCTCCCAGGGAAAATAGTCGTACCAGCTTGCCCAGGATCGCCTGGCTGCGGCGCCCGCATCTTCGATCTGCGTAAGCGCGAGATAGCTGATCGAAATTACGCGCTCCTCGGCGCCGATCCTGTCGCGATCGGCGAAGGTGTAGAGCTGTTCGATATAGGCGAGCGGGTGGCCGGTCTGTTGTTCGACCCATCCCCTGAGGCCGGACTGCAGTGAACGGTGAGCGAGTTCGAACGGACCTGACGGCACGGCGTTTGCCTGCGGGATAGTGAGAACGCAGGGGACGCTGTTGTTCATGGCGACGACGACAGCGATCAGGTCTGCCTTGACGTTGCTGCCCTTGCCTCCAGATCTGCGTTGCCTGGTCGGCTTTTCGTGCTGGTCCATGATCCCTGATCTGGCTGGGCTGAGTGACGCTACGGAAGCAGCTGAACCGATTTAATTTGGTTTTCCACGATAATTGTCGGCGCGTCAACATCGTGCCCGTGGTGGTGATGATGACACTGGTGCGTTCGTAAAGCTTCGAGACCAGATGGAAGAGCAATTGCCCGCCGGCCAGAGCGAAGGGCAGATAGCCGAGCTCATCGAGTACGACGAAGTCGAGCCGGGTAAGATGATCGGCGATGCGGCCCTGCCGGCCGGCACGGGTCTCGGTCTCGAGCCTGTTGACGAGGTCGACGACGTTGAAGAAGCGCCCGCGTGCGCCGTTGCGGATGAGAGAACGGGCAATGGCGATCGCCAGATGCGACTTGCCGGTGCCTGTCCCGCCGACCAGGACGATTTGCGCTGATCGGCGACGAAAGCGCCGGTGGCGAGGTCGCGGATCAGGCTCGCGTTGACGGGCGTGTCGGTGAAGTCGAAGTCCTCGATATCCTTGGCCAGCGGAAGCTTGGCGACGGTGAGTTGGTATTTGATGGAGCGGGCCTGCTTCTCCGATATCTCGGCCTGCAACAGATCGCCGACGATCTTCGGCGGTTCGTGCTGCCGCTTGATGGCGACGCCCATGATCTCGTCATAGGCCGCGCGCATCCCGAAGAGTTTCAGCGCCCCCATCAGTTCCAGTACTTCGGTGCGTTCCATGGCTGTTCGTCCTCCTGAGGCTGTCATAGCGGGCGCAGTCGGCGATCGGCTCGTGAGCCAGCTTCAGCGCCTGGGGAATGGAAAGGATCGTGCCCGGCGCCGGATCGCGGCTGCGGGCCAGGATGTTGAGGATCACCGCCGCCGACGAGACGCCGTGCTCGATGGCTTCCTGGCAGGCGGCCTCGACGGCGCTCAATCCGTCGGTCAGCACGCAGGTGAGGATCGACACCATCTGCCGATCCCCGTCATCAACCGCCTTGAGCTTGCGGCGCACCTTCTCCATTGCCGACGGCAGGACCCAGCCAAGGAACGGCGCGCCGTTGCGCAATCCACCCGGCTTGCGGGCTAGCACCGGCACGTAGTGCCAGGGATCGTAGATGACCTCGTTGCGGCCGAAGCAGCGGGCATGCTCGCCCACGACCACGCCGTCCTGGCGGATAATGATCCGGTCGGCATAAGCATGGATCTCGACCGGCCGGCCGACGGCACTCGACAGCACCGAGTATTTGTTGTTGTCGAAGCGCACCGTGCAGGTCTTCGACACCGACGCGGGAATGCAATGGAAGCCGTCGAAGCGACCGGCATAGGGAATGAAGCTGGCGCGTTCTTCCTCGAACAGCTCCCAGACCGTACGCTCGCCCTGCTCGGGATGCCGGTGCGCCTTGGCGTAGGTGACGCATTTGTCGGCCAGCCAGCCGTTGAGATCCTCCAGCGTTTTGAAGCGCAGCCTCGGCGTGAAGAAGCGCTCGCGCACCAGCCCGACCTGGTTTTCGACTTGCCCCTTCTCCCAGCCGGCCGCCGGCGTGCAGGCCTCCGGCTCGACAAGATAGTGCCCGCACATCTGCGCAAAGCGGCGGTTGTAGCGGCGATCCCTGCCGATGAAGATCGCGTCCACCGCCGTCTTCATGTTGTCGTAGATGCCGCGCGTGCAGGCGCCGCGGAAGAAGCTGAACGCCCGGTCATGGGCGTCGAACACCATCTCCTGCGTTTCGCGCGGATAGGCCCGCACGAAGAACATACGGCTGTGACAAAGCCGCATGTGCGCCACCTTCACCGTTACCGTCACGCCGTCGAGCAGAACGATCTCGTGGCTCCAGTCGAACTGGTAGGCCTCGCCCGGCGCGAAGCTCAACGGAATGTAGGCTTCGGCCACGGCGCTGCCGCGATCCGCCTCCCAATTCTGAGCATGCCGCCAGACCGAACTGTAGCTGCCGTCATAGCCAAGGCCGCGAAGCTCCTCAAAGATGCGGATCAGTGTCAGCCGCTCCCGCTGAGACTTGGCCGCATTCGCCGACAGCAGCCGATCCAACTCGTCACGCCAGGCGCCCATCCGGGGATAAGGCTGATGCTTGCGCTCGTAGCGGAACTCTGTCTCCTCGGAACGCAAAACCTTGCGCACCACCTTCCGGGAGATCTTCAGCTCCCGGCAGATCGCCTTGATCGACTTTCCCTGCACCAGCGACAGTCGGCGTATCTTTGCAATCGTCTCCACAACCAACATCCAAAACAAATGCCTCCGATGAAACCGGAGGCATCTTGATGACCCCACGTTGAGGGGTCCCGTTTGAACGAAAATCACCCCTCAAACAGGGTTCTCATTCCACGAAAAATCACACCCAGCGTCCGTGGTCCCGTGCATTGAGCTTGGTTTTATCTCTAAATTGACGAGCCCTGAGCCCCAGCATGCCGCTCATTTGGGTTGCGTGTTTACGAAAAGGAATGTTATATATCCTCTGTTATAAAATCTGCAGCAAGGGTGAGATATGGACATGGACGTGCTTGTCACCTGCGCGGAGGATTTGGGAGAGAAGAGAGCGGCCGCCCTCTGAACTGCGGTCCTCTTTTTACCGTTTACCGTCAAAATTATAGGAGGAAATATGCGTAAAGTTCGGACCCTTGGGTTGCTTGGTACTGGCGTAATCGGTGGTGGTTGGGCTGCACGTGCATTGCATTGTGGTATCGACGTGATCGCCGCTGACGTCGATCCGAAAATGGAGGAATGGATTCGAGAGACTGTTGAACATGCAATGCCACAATTGCAGGCGCTAACTGCTGGAGTGCCCATGCCGGCCCCGGGCAAGTTAGCATTCACCCTAGACGCAGCAGCGATGGCGGCCCAGGCCGACTTTATTCAGGAAAATGTGCCCGAGCGTCTCGAACTAAAGTTGCGGGTGCTGGAGTCCGTCTCCAAAGTGGCCGACCCGGACGTTGTTATATCCTCAAGCACGTCGGGATTCATGCCAAGCGAATTGCACACTGGCATATCCCATCCGGAGCGAGTGATCGTTGGTCATCCGTTCAATCCCGTCTACCTGTGTCCCCTGGTTGAGGTCGTGGGAAACAGCCAAACGAGTCCGGAGGTGAAGGAGGCAGCCGCTGAATTCTACCGATCGATTGGAATGCACGTCCTGACGCTAAGGCGTGAGGTCTCGGGTCATCTTTCGGATAGGCTTCAGGAGTCAATGTGGCGTGAAATTCTCCACATGGTCAATGACGATATAGCAAGTACAAGCGAAATCGACGAAAGTATCGTGTATGGTCCCGGTTTACGTTGGGCAATCATGGGAATGAGCCAACTCTACATGCTCTCGGCTGGGCAGGGTGGCGTTGAATATTTCTTTAAGCAATTTGGGCCATCGGTTGATTGGCCCTGGTCACACAACACGGCCCCCGCTGTGACCAGAGAAATAATCGATCGCTTCGCAAAAGGTACAGCGGACCAGGTGGCAGGGAAATCGGTTAGGGAACAGGAGAAGATTCGAGACGAGTGTATGGTTGCCATCCAGAGAGTTCTGGCAAAGTACAACATGGGAGCTGGGAAAACTCTGAATGAGTTTGAAGCGCGGATCCGGGCAAAGGCCGCAGTGTAGAGCCTGCATTTGTCCTTTACGGGAACGTTTGTGGGGTGCATCATTTCAAGCGGCCTCAGTGGCACGGAGTGCGGTCAGGCGTCGGAACAGATACCAGTATACAGGATCGGACGCCGCCAGGAATCTGACTGGCGAGTTCGAATATGTAAGACTTTGCGCTGGGTGCGAGTGTGGACCTTACCACTCTCGCGCCCGGGTTGTATGCATGCTAGACATCAGCGGCGCTGCAATATGCATTCGATGCACGCACCGACTTAATCTGTGTCGCGTCTTAAAGGGATTCAGGGTTCCAGTTTGTTTGAGTCATGAGTCATTGCGGCTGGAGGAGATCGCGATGTACCAACCGCTACCACTTGGGCTGGGTAGCTCCGTTCCTGCGTATGTCGTAAGTAGGATGCCGGAGTTAGTGCGCGTGCGATCGGCGGAGGTCACAAAGTTGATCCCGGGCGAGCTCAAAAACGTGTCGCGACTAACTGCCCTCATATCCGGCCGCTTTAAAGAAGTTTCTTGCATTCGGCTGGCTCGACAGGTGGCAGGGACATCGTTCTCAAAGGGCATTGCGCGACCTGTCACCGCCATATATCAAGAATCATGCCAAAGATAGTCGACCACGATCTAAGACGTGAACAATTTGCCGAAACCGCCTGCGAGGCTATCGCGGAGTGGGGTCTCGACAAAGTCAAACTCGTCAAGATAGCACGGCGGTTCACTACCGGTGCTTTGACCCATTATTTTCCTGATACAGATTCCCTGCTGCTCTTGTGGCAGACCATGCCGCTTGGCTGGAGCAGGTAAAGACCTGTATCGCGGGCCTGAGCCAACGATCTGCCTCTCTGAGCAAACAGGAAATGGAAGATCAGGCGGAAGAACTGATTGCGTTGATCAATGGCATGGGCATCCGCGCGGTCCTGGAACCGAAGGCTTGGCCTGCTCGTCGACAAATCGCTAGCCTTAATCGCTACTTGACACGAGCCGGATTGAATCAAAAGCTCGCGGCCCCTTTCCTACGGAGGAATTGACGAGAACCACGACGACATGGCCCTGCGCACTGAGGAAGCTCGGATGTGGAAGATCACCGCCGTTATCTCGGCCGGACCATTTCGCGACACCTCCCGCCGATCAGGCCATGCGGAATTGGATGCGCTGTTCAAATGGCACTCTATCAGGCCTCCACCGTTCTCGATCAGCGTGGGCGCCAGCGCGGCCGCAAGATTGCCAATGAAACGCTCGAAGAGTGGCCAGTTCGCCGGCGGCCACGCGCGCAAGGCCGTTATTTCTGACATAGAGCGGACCATCGCTAACGAGATCAGTCGCATCCTTGCCGACGCCGGCTATCGCAGCCATAACGCGCCGGGGTCTTCGCCAGAAACGCCCCGTCACCCCGGCCATCAAGCGACAGATGCGGTGTTGTTCCGCAATCGAGCCGGTCATCGGAGGCGATGGGCCGCAACTATCTCGCCGGCAGATGCCGTCAAGGCTGTCCTGGTGCCGGACGGCGACAACTTCTAGCTGTCTCCCAAAACTGGTTTAGCGTGCGCTTTTATGGTTTGTTATCCTCGCCATCCAGAGTCGGTCAACCCCGATCAAAGCTTGGCCCCCTATCATTTTTCACGGCCGCCGGATTAGTATTGACCGCCTCGCATTTGCTCGTAAGAGCAGACGGCCTAATGATCCTAGAGCATGAAGCTAATCGTGCTAAGGACCACCAATTCGCCACCATCTGGCACCTCTTCGAAGCAGATGGACACGCTCGCGAAATTAACTGAGAGATGAACTGGAAGCCATGCCAAAGATTATTGATGTTGAGCAGACACGACTTCGCATCGCCAAGGCAGCCTGTAAGGCGATAGCGGGGAAGGGCATTGCCGCGGTCACGATGATCGATATCGCCAATGCCGCTGGCGTAACGACGGGAATGATTACCCATTACTTCGAAAGCAAAGCGGACATTATCGCAGCTGCCTTGCGCATCCCACTTCTTAACATGGAACGCAACATGGCTCATCGGCTGGCAAAAGGTGAAACGGATCTTGCCACTCTACTTGATGTCGCGATTCCAGCATCCAGGGCCCATTTTGAGGACAGCCTGATCTGGGTGAATTTCTGGGGGGTAATTGCTGCCGATTCTGAATTTCGTAAGCTCAACGCTACGCTGCATCGTGAAGGCGTGAGCATTTTCGCCCAAGTCATCCGCTCTGGTTGGCCAGAAAGTGCCGAGTGGCCAAAGGAAATCTTCGGGAGCGCGCTACGTTCGATTGTCACATTTATCTTCGGTCTGAGCGCTGGCGGCGTGACAAATCGAGCTGTCTGGACGAGTGGCGTTCAGCGCTCACAGTTGAAACTGCATCTGGGCTTGATTCGCTCTTGGGCGCGACAGCAGGCTCTTCAGGTTAGCGCTGACGCCCAAAGCATCAAGACTGCCAACGGGCGCATCAGTGCCGACCAGAAGAATGGAGAGATAGTGGACCAAGATAGCGAAGCAACGAAAAATCGTAGGCAGCGTTTGAGCCCACCGTCCTGATCCAACCTGATCATTTTGTATCCTCGATGATGAGGGCTGCGTCAGCTCGCTGCACGCCCGTCCTATGGCGATCGCTAGCACACGTTGGACGCCCAAAGGAGCGGTTCGGCGGTACGCACGGCGGCGGGAAAGCGGATCGCCATGCACAAGGCGTCACGATAGCAGGCTGCGGTTGCGGGAGTTGCGCTGCTTGGTCAGCGCCGAAATAGGACTAGCGTTGCCGAAGGCGCACCTCGATGTAACGCTCGGCCTTCTCGCCGAGATACTGGCAGTGGCGGTCATGCGACGCCTCCCGCAAAGTGCAGGGGACCTCAGTTAGCAAACAACCGAGACAGCATAGCCTTGTTGTTCTGATCGCACAGGTTCCCGACAAGATCGGCGACCTCGTTCATCGCCCCCCGCTGCGTGACCCGTTGGGTGGCAAGGCTGCGGCGCAGGAATGCACAGTCCATTCCGCGCTCCATCCTACCATCCGCAACCGCTTCCGCACCATCTTGGAAGCAGGCCGCGCATTTTGGACGTCCCGCCGCCGCGACGGTGCGCCGGAAGGCTTAGGCGCGGTGCTGGATTCGCGGTAGGCGATCCTCACAACGCAAATCGCTTCGTCGGCCATCTGAGGTGATCGCCTTAGCCGCCTTCCCTGGTGATTCCGGATACCGCAATTGAGAGGCCGTTTCCGCAATTGACACAGGTCGCAAATCTTGATCCCACCGGCTGCGGAACACACAAGGCTAGCCTCGGTGGGCGTCGCCGAGATTGAACCTACAGCACCGAATCGGCACATAACATTTAGTCCCGCGGAACATAACTTTTTATCCAGTTGTCTTGGTACTCCCGTGCCGCTAGCGTTTCTGAAACATTAAGAGGGAACACCCCTCATGCTGGGCTGAGGTCCAGTTCGGGATGGGAGAATATCAATTCAGTATCAGCAACTATCTCCCAATGTGTATATAGCGGCGAATGCCGTAAATCTTATAAGCTATGTAACGTGCTTCGAAAAAGGCGTGTGTTCGCCGGCATTAATCTTCACTGGGAGGATCTCACATGACTACTGAACTTGAGGGCCTGAAAATTAGCTTTGACGCCGGCCAAATGTCGCGGCGTGAATTCCTCGGTCGTGCCTCGGCACTTGGCCTCAGCGCCGCCGCGGCTTCGATCCTTCCTAACTTTGCCATGGCAGGCGAGCCGATCAAGGGCGGTCACCTCAAGATTGGCGCTGGCAATGGAGCAAGCACCGATACGCTTGATCCGGCGTATGCCGCCAACGATACAAACTTTCTAGCGCTACGGCACTACGGTGAAACCCTTCTCAATGTGAAACCCACGAGCGACCTTGAGCCTAGGCTGGCGGAGGAGTACGCATCCAAGGATGGCATCAATTGGGAGTTCAAAATTCGCAAGGGAGTCGAGTTTCATAACGGCAAGTCTGTCACGGCGGAAGACGTACTTAAAACCATCGAGCGGCACTCCGATGAGAAGTCTAAGTCTGGCGCGCGGGGACTACTCACCGACATAGACCGCTTGTCCACTGACGGGGACACCTTCAAGGTTGCACTCAAGTCACCTAATGCAGATTTCCCATATTACATGGCTGATTTTCATCTGGTTATACAGCCCGATGGAGGCAAGGACGACCCTGGCGCGGGCATTGCTTCCGGCCCCTATAAGTTGGAGTCGAATCAGCCTGGGATACGCTACGCCTTTAAAAAGTTTCCGAACTACTGGGACTCCAATATCGGCCATGTCGCCGAAAGCGAGGTTCTTGTTATTAATGATCCAACGGCCCGAAACGGTGCTTTGCAATCCGGCCAGGTACACATGGTAAACCGCGTCGACCCTAAGGTTGCTGATCGACTCAAGGGGATGCCAGGCATTTCAATTAAAAACGTTTCCGGTCGCAGCCATTATGTCTTTATCATGCATATCGATACCCCGCCTTTTGATAATGAGGATCTTCGCATGGCCCTCAAGCTCGCGATCGACCGGGATGAGATCGTCGATAAGATACTTCGAGGCTATGGCAGCGTCGGCAATGACATGCCGATAAACGCGAGCTATCCGCTTTTTGATGCTTCAATTCCGCAGCGGCGGTATGATCCAGAACAGGCTGCTGCCTACTATAAAAAGTCAGGTCATGACGGTACGCCGATTATTTTGCACACTGCTGATGCCGCTTTTTCCGGAGCGGTCGAAGCAGCTCAGCTCTTTCAACAGAGCGCGGCGAAGGCCGGGATACCGATCGAGGTCCGTCGCGAGCCAAACGACGGATACGACACCGAGGTTTGGAACAAGCAGCCATTCTGCGCTGCTTACTGGGCTGGGCGACCGACCCAAGATCAAATATATTCGACCGTTTATCTATCGACCGCACCCTGGAATGATACCCGCTTCAAGAACGCCGATTTCGATCGACTCCTAGTAGCTGCGCGCTCCGAGCTTGATCCCGCTAAACGCAAGAAGGACTACAGCGATATGGGTCGTATTCTGCGCGACGAAGGAGGAGTTATCGCCCCAGTCTTCAACGATTGGATTGATGCAGTCTCCGACAAGGTTGGCGGATTTGTCCCCGACCCGAACTGGAGTCTAATGAATAATATGGCTGCCTTGAAGTGCTGGCTAACGGCGTAAGCCCGACGGGTATTTTATGTCATCCATCCAAAAACTTGTGGCCCAGCGCATTGCGCTGGGCATTCTGCTGTTGCTTGCGGTGTCGGTGCTGATCTTCGCCGGCACCCAGATCCTGCCCGGCGACGTCGCGCAAGCCATTCTCGGACAGTCTGCAACGCCGGAGTCGCTCGCCAATCTGCGCGAGCAGCTCGGCCTCAACGACCCGGCCTATATCAGGTATTTTCGCTGGCTCGGCGGCGTGCTCACTGGCAATCTTGGCACCGCGATGTCGAGCGGGCAGGATATTGCGACCTCGATCAAGGGGCGGCTGTGGAACACGCTGTTCCTCGCCTTCTGGGCGGCGATCATCGCGGTGCCGCTGGCGATCATCCTCGGGCTCATCGCGGTGCGCTACCGCAATGGCTGGGTCGACAAGCTGATCTCTGGGCTGGCGCTCGCCTCGACATCCTTTCCGGAATTCTTCATCGGCTATGTGCTCGTCTATTTCTTCGCCGTGCAATGGCAGATCTTCCCCGGCATCTCGACCGTCTATGACGGCATGCCTTTTGGCGAGCGCATGCAGGCCATCGCACTGCCGGCGACGGCGCTGACGCTGGTGGTGCTGGCGCATATGATGCGCATGACCCGCGCGGCGATCCTCAACGTCATGCAGTCGGCCTATGTCGAGACCGCGGAGCTCAAGGGGCTTTCAGCCTTCGCCGTCATTCGCAAGCACGCCTTCCCGAACGCGATCGCGCCGATCATCAATGTCGTCATGCTCAACCTCGCCTATCTCATCGTCGGCGTCGTCGTGGTCGAGGTGATCTTCGTCTATCCCGGCATGGGGCAGTATCTGGTCGACCACGTCACCAAGCGCGACGTGCCTGTGGTGCAGGCGGTCGGCCTGATCTTCGCCGCCGTCTATATCAGCCTCAACATCATCGCGGACATAGCGGCGATCGTCGCCAATCCGCGTCTCAGACATCCGAAATAAGGGGCGGGCATGCTCGATATCAAACGCATCCCCATCCCCGCGTTGATCGGCATCGTGCTGACGTCACTGTTCGTGCTGGCGGCAGTCTTCGCGCCCTTCATCGCACCACACGGCAATGGCGAGATCATCGGTGACGTCTGGGAACCGATGTCATCAGCACATTGGCTCGGCACCGACAATCTCGGCCGTGACCTGCTGTCGCGCATGATCTACGGCGCCCGCATCACCCTGTTCATCGCCGTGCTGGCCACCGCATTGTCGTTCTCGCTCGGCGCCATCCTCGGCTTCTCGGCTGCGGTGTTCGGCGGCTGGTTCGATACGCTGCCGTCGCGCTTTGTCGACCTTTTGATGTCGATCCCGACGCTGATCATGGGCCTCGTCGTTCTGTCCGTGCTTCCGACCAACCTTGTGACCCTGATCCTGGTGATGGGCATTCTCGACTCGACCCGCGTCTACCGCCTGTCGCGGGCGGTCGCGGTCGACATCAACGTCATGGATTACGTCGAGGCGGCCAAGCTGCGCGGCGAGGGCGAGGGCTGGATCATCTTCCGCGAGATCCTGCCCAACGCGCTGTCGCCGCTGGTTTCCGAACTCGGCCTGCGCTTCATCTACGCCGTCCTGTTCCTGTCGACGCTGTCCTTCCTCGGCCTCGGCGTGCAGCCGCCGGATGCGGACTGGGGCGGCATGGTCAAGGAGAACAAGGATGGCATCGTGTTCGGCATCGGCGCGGCGCTGATCCCGGCGGCGGCAATCGCCATGCTGGCGATTTCGGTCAACCTCGTCGCCGATTGGGTGCTGAACCGTACGACCAGCCTCAAGGGAGGACGCGGATGATGGCCGACGCCAAAGCGAAGCCCGGGCAACCGAAGTCCCGGCAACCGAAATCAGGCGTGCTGCTCGACATCCGCAATCTGCGCATCGAGGCGACGGTATTTCCGCCGGGCGAGCCGCCAAAGAACATCGTGCTCGTCCACGACGTCTCGCTGACGCTCGAAAAGGGCAAGGTGCTTGGGCTGATCGGCGAGTCGGGCGCCGGCAAATCGACCATCGGCCTGTCGTCGATGGGATATGGGCGCGGCGGTGTGCGCATCACCGGCGGCGAAGTCATCCTCAACGGCCGCGATATCCTGAAGGGCGGTAAGGACGGGTTTCGCAAGCTGCGCGGCCGTGAGGTCTGCTACGTCGCGCAATCGGCGGCCGCCGCCTTCAACCCGGCGCACAAGCTGATGGACCAAGTTGTGGAAGCGGCCCTCCTGCACGGCACGGCGACGCGGGCCGAGGCCGAGAGGCGCGCCGTTGCGCTGTTCAAGAAGCTCAGCCTGCCCAATCCGGAAACGATCGGCGAACGCTTTCCGCACCAGGTCTCCGGCGGCCAGCTGCAGCGCGTGATGACTGCAATGGCGCTGTGCTCCGAGCCTGACCTGATCGTCTTCGACGAGCCGACCACCGCGCTCGACGTGACGACGCAGATCGACGTGCTGGCGGCTATCAAGGACGCCATCCGCGACACCCGTGTCGCGGCGCTCTACATCACCCACGACCTTGCCGTCGTTGCCCAGGTGTCGGACGAGATCATGGTGCTGCGGCACGGGCGGCTGGTCGAATGGGGCGGCACCCGCCAAATCATCAAGGAACCCACCGAGTCCTATACCCAAGCGCTGGTTTCGGTTCATCACATCGAGCATCACGAAAAGCAGCCGACGACCAAGCCTGTGCTCTCCGTGAAGAATGTGACGGCGGGCTACGGCCAGGGCATCGTCAAGGTGTTGAAGAGCGTCTCTGTGGATATCCATCCCGGCCAGACATTGGCGGTGGTGGGTGAATCCGGCTCGGGCAAATCGACGCTCGCACGGGCCATCACCGGCCTCCTCCCGCCGCAGCAGGGGGAAATCTTCTTCGAGGGCCGCAGCCTTTCGCACAGGCTCTCCGACCGCACCAAGGACGATCTGCGCCAGTTGCAGATGATCTACCAGATGGCCGACGTGGCGATGAACCCGCGCCAGACCGTCGGCACGATCGTCGGTCGCCCGCTGACTTTCTATTTCGGCCTCAAGGGTGCCGAGCGCGGCAGGCGGGTCAAGGAACTACTCGAAGAAATCGAGATGGGGACCGGTTTCATCGACCGTTACCCGGCGGAATTGTCAGGGGGCCAGAAGCAGCGCGTCTGCATCGCTCGCGCGCTCGCCGCCAAGCCGAAGCTGATCATCTGCGACGAGGTGACATCCGCGCTCGATCCGCTGGTGGCCAACGGCATCCTGAAGCTCCTGCTCGAACTCCAGCATATCGAGCAGGTCGCCTATCTCTTCATCACACACGACATCGCCACAGTGAAGTCGATCGCCGACTCCATCGCCGTCATGTATCGCGGTGAGGTGGTCCGATACGGGGTGAAGAGGAAGGTGCTGACGCCGCCCTTCGACGACTATACCGACCTGCTGCTGTCATCGGTTCCTGAGATGGAAACCGGCTGGCTGGAACAGGCGATCGACAGCCGCAAGATGGCCAGCGCCGGGAACTAGAGCAGTTCAGATTTTGACTGAATCTGCGGGATTGAACGAAGCCGCTGACGCGTCATTTGGTGCGTGGGTTTGCGGATGACGCTTCTGTTTTGAAGGATTGCGGCTGTTGAAGCGCAATCTTGAGAACAGGAG
>NZ_JAMYLH010000052.1:0-19198 GCF_040317925.1 Mesorhizobium sp. M1348
ACAGCGTCCTACAAGTGAAAGACTGTCCTGATTCCAGTGCGGGAAGATGACAGAAAGGACGCGATAAAGATGGGACCTAACACGAGCTTGGCCACTGGACCGGACACCCCACGCGGCTTGCCCGTGACCTTTCCGGCTCGTTTGGCTCCAAGACCTATGCCCGCGAGGAACTCGTCGCCGAAATCGCCGCAGCCTTTGTCTGTTCCACGCTCGGCATCGAGCCGACCGTGCGTCATGCCGACTATATCGGCTCATGGCTGAAGGTGCTGCGCGAGGACAACCGGGCTATCTTCCGCGCCGCCAGCCACGCCTCGAAAGCCGCCGATTTCCTGCTCGGCTTTCAGGCCGATGCGGAGGGCATGGTCCCTGAGGAGATCGCGGCATGAGCGAACGCGATCCCAAAACGCTGCAGACCGAGACGCCGGAAGGCGAGCAGACGCTCATTCCCTGTGTGAGCCCGATCACCGCGCGCCATCGGCTTGCCCTTCTGATGGACGCGCTGATGCGCCCGCGCGCCGCGCAGAAGCCGCTCGATGTCGCCTCTTTGATCAAGCCGCGCGCAACCAGCTCAACCTGTTCTGACGAGGAGTCTCTCCATGATCCTGATCACCGACGACCTGCGCGCCCGGCTTCTCGCCAACGGCGCTGCCGATGATGAAACCGACCATTTTCCGGTCGTGAAACTGTTCGATCCGACCGGATCGGCGACCTGGCTTCTCACCGAACTGCATGCGGATGGCGATAGGCTGTTCGGGCTCTGCGATCTCGGCTTCGGATTCCCGGAACTCGGCAGCGTCAGCCTCGCCGAGCTTGAACAGCGTCGCGGACCTTCCAGCCGGCGTCGTAAGCTCCCCAACCTCGCTGTACATCCCATGAACCAACTTACGGGGCAACGCTGAGCGTCGTACTCGCGACGCGGCGGAGTGCTTCATTCCGGACGTCCTTGCGAGCGTCGAAGCAGCGGCAGTTCCCCATGGGACGCGGCCATCTGCAAACGCGATGGTATCGTCCGGAATATTATATTGGCGAACTGAACACCACGTCGCGCATACTTGCAGCTAGCAGGACAAACGCCCATGCGGCCTGTAGAGATATCCTCGGGTGCCCACAATGAGCGAAATACCACACCTTCCTTCGATCTCGATACCACTGGCGTGATCAGGGGCCTGCTGGTCGGTAGTGACGAGGACGCGGCGCCTGGTCCTTCGGCTGTAGATAGCCGCTGAGGCACCGGATAAAACCTGCTCTCCCTGCCGGGAAGCCCGTATGAGTGGTTCGAGTGATCTTGCAAACGAAACGTCCCGTGTGTCACCAGTAAATGCGAGCATCGAAGTCGTTGTCGAGTCTACAGTTTGTCTAAATGTGCAATACGTTCGATTTGTACAAGTAACGCTTGAAAAATTGTTGCATAAAAGCAACATCTAAATTATATAACGCTGGCAAGAAACAGTTCTAGCTTGCACAAACGAGCGTTGAGGATAGCGTCAAGCTGCTAAGGATGCACTGCAATGTGCATCTGTTTCGATCGCTGGAACAAAGACGGTCGTCCATCGACGTTCTTCCCTTTTTTTTATTGAGAGGCACAGTTGAAACCGCAAGACGGTTGCTAGGTCGCGAGCAAACGAAGACGCAATATATCGCCGTCCGCCAAACTTCATGTCTTCAACGCTCTTTCAGCGGCTTGCTGAGGGCGTGCTATTGAGAAAGCCACATATGTCTGGGTCGAGTGATCTTGGAGATGAAAAGCGCCAGACCGAGCTTTCAAGCTTTGTCATGAGGGAGGTGCAGCGCATCCTTGCCCAATGCGATGAGGCGAGGCAGGGTGACAAGGCTGCTGTTGCACCTTCGGGTTCTCCTTCCAACGATTTGACCACCGTGGCTGCCGAATTTCTTGGTAGGCTCGAGGCCGAAGCAGCGCGACGGCTAAATGCCCAGGCGTGTGAGATCGCTTCGCGACCTCGGCCAGCCGATCATCCTCTCGGGTATCCGGTTCAGAAAGGTTACCCGAGAGAAGGAGCGCGCATTGCAGAGTGGGCCGGTCCAGTTGCGGGGTCGACGCATCTCGAGAGACGTTTTGGAATACCGCGATCCACGCTGTATTGGTGGCAGCGGCATAATGATGTGGTTGCCTTCCGGCGAGGCTCCCGCAAGCATGTATTTCCCCTGGCTCAGTTCATCGACGGCAGGCCCATGCCCGGAATTAGGCAGGTGCTTTCCTCGATCTCCGATCCCAGATTGGCTTGGCTGTGGCTGATCAGCCCGTCGCCCCTTCTCAAGGGTCGCGTTCCAATCGAATTGCTCAGGGAAGGTATGAACGCAGAAGTCGTCGCATCCGCCGCCCAGGCTGTTTCTCTGATTGGATCTATCTGACGATTGGCCGGAATGCCGACGGCTGTCCGCGCATTATGTACGTGCGCACAAAGCAGATGTGCCAATTGTGCGATTTGTTCAAATGTATAGTTGTTCAATTTGTGCAAGTAATACTGAAGATTTAGTGGTAAAAATGCAACTGATACTTCGTTATGCGCCTGGCAGACGGGATTTGAACTTGCACTAATTCGCCCAGCGAATAGCGTTCGAGCCGGGAAGGATGCATCGCGATGCGCATCTTTTTCGATCGTGGGGACAGGGAGCGGTTCGTCCATCGACGTCCTCGCCCCTTTCAAATCATTGAATGGAGATCAAGTATGAACATCAAGAGCCTTCTTCTCGGCTCAGCTGCGGCCCTGATCGCAGTTTCCAGCGCCCGCGCCGCCGACGCGGTGACGGTCGCCGAGCCGGAACCGGCTGAATACGTCAAGATCTGCGACGTATATGGCTCGGGCTACTTCTATATCCCCGGCACCGAGACCTGCCTGCGCATCGGCGGCTATGTCCGTTACGATATCAGCGCTGGTGACGTTGGATCCTACGACGGGGCGCGGACCCACGACGTCCAAGACGGCAGCGACCAGGGCACCTGGCGCAAGAACGCCCGCTTTGACCTAAGGACTTGGACCGGCCAGGAAACCGAACTCGGTACTTTGAAGACATACACCGAGACCAAATTCAATTTCGGTAACCGCAACGCCTATTCGGGTCCCGACAGTCCCCAGAACTATGCCTTCAACAGGGGCATCACACTGAACTTCGCCTGGATCCAACTCGGTGGCCTTCGCGTCGGCAAGGACGACTCGGCCTTCGATACGTTTATCGGCTATGCCGGCAACGTCATCAACGATACGCTCGTTCCCTACGGCGATTTCGACACCAACGTCGTGCAGTACTACTTCGACGCCGGGAATGGCTTCTCCGCCGTGGTATCGCTCGAAGAGGGTTCTGGCGTCGTCGGCACGATCGACAGCTACGTTCCGCATCTTGTCGGCGGCGTGAAGTACACGCAGGGCTGGGGCGCCATCACCGGCGTGATCGCCTACGACAGCAACTACGAAGAGGTAGCCGGCAAGGTCCGCTTGGATGTGAACGCCACCAACGAACTGTCGCTGTTCATTATGGCTGGCTATGGGACCGACAACAACCTAACCGATGGGACCTACGCTATTCCTGCCGGCGGTCGCGGCTTCTACAAGCAGTGGGGTGGCAACTGGGCCGTCTGGGGCGGCGGCACCTACAAGTTCAACGAGAAGACCTCTTTCAACCTTCAGGCGGCGTATGACGAGTGGAAGAACCTCGGCATTGCCGCCAATGTCGCCTACGATATCGTTCCTGGTCTGACGATCACGGCCGAAGTCGACTATCTCCACGCTGGCAAGTTCGGGGATGTGGACTTCTCTAACTGGACCAATGCCGACAAGAAGAACAGCATCGGCGGCGTGCTCCGCTTCCAGCGCTCGTTCTGAGGATTGAAGAGCCCGTTGCCGCGTTCGAAGCGGTAACTGCGAGCCTAATTTGCGGCTGAACCATTGTGGTGAGGCTTGTAGAGGTTTTCGGCGGATTGCTTGATCACGGACCTCCAATCCGAGCATTTCGTCGATGAGAAGGGCGCCCTGTTCCGGGCGCCCTTTTTATGGTTATCATCCCTCGCGCAAGCGAGAGGATCGCGCGCAATCGTGAGGCGGACCGCTCTCCAGGCCAGAACGGCATGATACGCAACACGGCACTGACGGCAGTTCAATGTTGAAAAGCAAAAGTGTCGAGCCCAGCAACCGGCCAGCCGATGCCCCGCCGGCAAGAGGTCCGCGCCGGACGCCGCCCTGGACCGGCTTTTCTCCCTTGGAAAGTTAGGCCTTCCCGGCCGGCGGTATCTAAAGCGCTCTCGTCGATCTCCTCGACTTCTATTGAGATCGGATTGCCGGTTATTCTGCCTCTCGGTCCATCAAGCCCCAAAACACGCGGGCGGTTTTCGCCGGCGAAGCCGCGACGACCTTATGGGAAGCCGCGCCAACAGGGTGGGCGCATCTCACGCCAAGTCCAGTGCCACCGACCATGCGAAATGCCGATAGTTGACGCGTCTGTCAGTTCGCGCGGCCATATTCATTCTCGTGCCGATCTGTTGCCTTTTCTGCTTTTCCCATGCGTCTTAGGCCGAGCCATTTCTGAAGGGGCCGTGAGATAGTCGAACGGACGAAAACGGTTGTCGCGCTGTATTTAAAGGTGAGACTGCTCGCCTAATGATTGCAAGCCCTTAGCCTTGTACTTAAATTGAGAATTTGCATTTAATTTGAGATTCGTGCTTGGCTCGCTGCAGTTAATGTGAGATTCTGACGGTCTAACGTTAGTTTGAATTGTTCGCGGGCAGCATGGGCGACGACAGCAATGATCATGGGGAGCGAGCGCGTTGGAACGAGGCGTGCCGGCGCGAAGAGGCAATCCGCAAGCTCGTGGAGCGCTATCCAAAAGGTCTGAGCGGTCAGGCTGTAGCGGATTTGGCTTGGGAACTGGATCTCAGCCGGGCCACTCTCTACAGGATGATCAAGCTGTTTCGAGCAGGTGGCACTGTAAGTTCACTGATGGACCGCAAGCGCGGTCGGCGCCAGGGACATCGCGCCCTCGACAAAGATAGAGAAGCCCTCGTGCTACGAACGATTGAAAGCTTTTATCTCAAGCCGACACGCCCGTCCTTCGCGCAGTTGGTTCGGCGGGTCCAAATAGCCTGCGCAGCAGCCGGCTTGGCTCCGCCAAACTGGCGCACTATCAAATCTCGGGTTGAAGAGATCGATCTACAGGTGAGGGGGCGTAAGCGCGGCGAGAGCGAGGTCGTCAAAGCTACAACGGCCACGCCAGGTGCCCTATCGGCGGCGCGGCCGCTTGAACTTGTGCAAATCGATCATACCAAAGTTGAAGTATTCGTTGTCGACGAAGAAACGCGTCTGCCGCTTGGACGGCCCTGGCTGACACTGGCGTTGGACATCTTTTCTCGGATGGTGACGGGCCTCTACCTGACCATGGAGGCGCCGTCGCGATTATCGACAAGCCTATGCATACTGCACTCAGTATTCGACAAAACCCAATGGTTGCAGGAGAGGGGTATCCGTGAAGCATGGCCCGTGACCGGTTTTCCGGGAACGATACATGTCGACAACGGCGCGGACTTTCGAAGTCATGCATTCGAACGTGCTTGCCGGGACAACGGCATAAAGATCGATTGGCGTCCGCCGGGAACGCCCCATTTCGGCGGCCACATCGAACGGTTGATCGGCACGCAGATGGGCGCGGTTCATCTGCTGCCAGGATCGACCTCAACCAACATCGAGGAACGGCGCGAGTATGATGCCAAACGCCATGCGACACTGACGCTTCGAGAGCTTGAGCGCTACATCGCACTCGAGATCGTTGGGCAATACCATCATGCTATCCATGGCGCACTCCGTCGGCCACCGATTGCGGTCTGGCGACAGCAGGAGAGTGAGTTGGTGTTGCGCCTGCCGAACGATCGTATGCAGTTCTGGATCTCCTTCCTGCCGGAGGCAGAGAGAACGTTGCGCCCGACCGGCATCCATCTTTTCAACATCCGCTACTGGTCGCCCGCCCTGGCCGCCGATATCGGACGGGCCAAGGCCCGCCTGATTGTGAAATACGACCCCCGCGATTTGTCGCGCGTCTTTGTTAAGCGTCCCTCAGGCAGCTTTGTCGAGGCTCGCTATGCCGATGTGACACTCGCGCCCATTACGCTCTGGGAGGCGCAGGCTGCCCGGCGCAAACTCAACGCTCAGGCGCAAACGCGAAATTGACATGCACGTCCTTATTCGCACTGCGTCTCGCAGCGCAAACTGATCGAGCAGGCGAAACACAAGACACAAGGGCGCCAGCGGCTTGCGAAAACGAACGAAGTGGGCTCGCTTCGGGGCGTCGATTCAAGCAAACCTGTTCCCTCCGTCGAAGATCTGGATTGAGCCCCTTTGAGCACGGATAACGTCCATCTGACGCAGGCGGCCAAAGACCTCCTCGGCGAGCCCGATATTGTGCGAGTTCGCGCGATTCAGGCTCGTCGATGGATTTTTTATCCGCGCGCCAAGCAGGCACTCGATCGTCTCAACCTGCTGGTCGGCCATCCGCGCGGCACGCGCATGCCCTCAGTCGCCATCTACGGCGACAGTGGCATGGGCAAGACGATGATCATGGAAAAATTCTGCGACAATAACCCCTCCCGTTTTGATCCGACGACCGGCGTTCAGGCTATGCCGGTGCTGGCAATCGAGATGACCGGCAAGCCAGGTGAGCGCCGTTTGTATGCCGAGATCCTGGCTACACTTGGAGCACCACAGGCACCCCGCGCCGACATTGTCCAAATGGAGCAAGCGGCGTTGCGGCTTATGAAAACGGTCGGCGTCCAGGTTCTAGTTATCGATGAAGTACATAACATCCTCGCCGGCTCATACCGCGAACAGCGGGTCGTGCTGAACACGATGCGATTTCTCAGCAATCGGCTTCAGATCTCCCTCGTTTGCTTCGGCGTAATCGAAGCGCGCGAAGCGATAAGTGGCGACGTACAGCTTGCCCGCCGATTCAGCGAGCTGACCTTGAATAGGTGGGCGGCCAACGAACAGCTCGAAGCACTAGTCTCGTCCATTTTGCGGAATATGCCGCTTCGCCGACCGACGGTGCTGACGCCGAAATCTCTACGCCGAATTCTGCAGATCAGCGACGGCATCACTGCAAATATTTTTCACGCGATCACGACCCTCGCAGCCGAGTCGATCGAGAGCGGTCCAATCCCAGCGTGCCCGTCTCGAACTCGGAGACGAGGAAGACGCGAAGCGCATCGATTCCTGATCGGCCTTCACAAAGGGATCGTCAACTTCTTCGACTGCTACGCAGCGACGTTGCCCTGTCAGGATCAGAGCAGGCTAGTTCCGGTAGGTCTTCTGGTCATGGGGAAAACCGCGACTACCGTCGGATGTTCAGCATCGCGAGGTCGATCGAGACGCATCCTGCGGAAACCGTTGCATGAATGCGGTCTACCAAGTCTGTCATCAACACGGCGACATAGCGGCCTAGGTAAACCGCTCCAGCAGGTACCCCAGTGCGTTTCGGAGGTCCGTTTCGATAGCTTCCGCGACTGCCATCCCGTCCCGCCGTCTCAAGGCAGAGCAAATCTTGATGCGGAGGCTTGGAGACTTCGACAGAGGAAGATATTCGGGAATCAGGAAGCTGAGATAGGGTCCCGACTGCAACCACAGGCTTTCGATTAGCTTTAGCGACACAGGCTTTCCGGCATGTCTGTAAAGCTCGAAGTGAAACTCGACCAGTCTCTCTCGATGTAAGGAGAGGTCGGCAGGACATTTGGTATCGAGCTGCTCCGCCAGCGCCTCCATATGTTCAATCGCGCTCTCGGGTATCCGCGCGGCGGCATATGCTGCGGCGCGGGACTCTATAAGGATACGGAGCTCTCGCACCTCCTTGTAGACGTGCCAGTTCGCTTCCGGGACGCGTATCGATTTCTGCAGGGAATGTTCGAGCGTTCCGGCCGTCACCAGTTGCAGGAGTGCCTCCCTGACGGGTGTCACGCTGGTATTCAGTTCCTCGGCCAGCGGCCGCAGCTTGATCTTTTCGCCTGGGCGGTAGCCGCCGCTGATCAACCGGAAGCGGATCTCATCGTAGACGGACCCCCGGCGTCCGAGACCAGTATCTCGGAATAACCCTGCACTGTCTCCTGCGTGTATAAGATCGGCCATGATTGCTTGTACGACACCTGTTAGTTCGCCATCTGGGCTGCAAGCGAAGTGGGGAGGAAAGGAAAGCAGAACAGCAGGGTCATCGTAAACAGGTCCTGGACGACAAACGGCGTCACGCCACAGAAAACCGTCTCGATCGGCACGTCAACTAGCTACGACAAACGTTCCCGCGCCGATGCTACATTAAAGCTGCCCCCGATCGGCTGACTCAAACGGATCGGCCGCATTTCGATCGCCGGCACCCTCAATCCACCCCCGTCGGGCAAACCGACCGCCGACCGTCTAGCTCCTTCGCTGGCGGCGGCCTCCGGCCAGCCCGACAAATGTAACTCCGCTGGAGTTGCTTGCGGGACATTGCTGTTCTGCAACTGCGGCATCCGTAGTCGAAAGGCCGCTCATCATGTCGCTCGTGGCGCTATCGTCCTCTGACAGCCCTGATGCATGGCCGGGACGCCGCCTGCTAATCTCGGTCTCCGTTCTCCTGCGTTGAGCTTGGTATGTCATAACAGATAAAGCCATTACGGCTGAAATGAGGCGGACAAGCAGGAACTTTGGCTTTCAAACCCCGCGCCCCTATTTATCCCCCACTCATGCGGTTTTACATCCACAAAGTAATCCGGATTTTTCTGTCAAGGCGACATTCTGAGAAATAATCGGTTGACAGATGGCGATCATTTGATATTCGTTTGTCATAACAAAATGTATCGCTCGAAGGGAAGCGACCTCATGCGCCTCACATGGCGTTGAGCAGTGTCCCACGCAACATTCGCCGCACCAGGCCCGATGCCCCCCGGCGCCACTGGATGCGCGGCGAGCCACGCTTCGAGGAGGCATCAACAATGATTGCAGAGAAGGAATGCCGGTCCGCGCAAGTCCGGATAGCCACCATATCCGAACCTGCGCCGCCCTATCATCAACGAAATCACTTGCCGATATCAGGATGTGGACATGACAATGACGGATGGACGCACGTGGAACGAAGTGCGCGCTGAGATGGAATCCTTCAAGGATCAGGACTTTGACTGGAAGGGAGGCCGCCTCCCTTCGTACATCTACTACCTCGATGAGGAGATGCTGAATATCCAACGCGAGGCGTACGGCCTGTACATGGTCGAGAACGGGCTTGGCAAAGGGCGCGCCTTCCCCAGCCTCAAGCGGATGGAAGACGAGGTCATCCGTCGTGGACTCGCGATCTTGGGCGGCTCGGAAGCGAGCGGCGGCATCTTCACCTCCGGAGGCACGGAAAGCATCCTCCTGGCAGTCAAGGCAGCGCGTCAGTGGGCCCGCCAGAGCGGTAAGAAGAAGCCGTATAAGATCCTTCTGTCCGAGACCGCCCATCCGGCGTTCAATCGGGCGGCGGATCTCATGGAGCTCGAGGTAGAGCGGCTCCCGATGCGCGATCGCGATTTCAAGTTCGATCTCAACCTACTGCAGACGGCCCTGGACGATAGCGTCATCATGGTAGTTGGATCGGCACCGAACTATGCTGCGGGAACATTCGATGACATCACCCGATTGGGCGAAATATGCCTCAAGAACAGTCTGTGGCTGCATGTCGACGCCTGCGTCGGGGGCTTCCTCGCCCCGTTTGCGCGCATGAACGGAAGGAGCATTCCGGACTTCGATCTGAGCGTACCGGGAGTGAAGAGCCTCTCGTCCGATATCCATAAATATGGCTTTGCAGCCAAGGGAGCCTCTCTCGTGCTTTTCTCCTCTGCCGAGGATAAGAAGCTGGCGCATTTCGCGCTCGAGTGGTCGAGAGGTACTTACCAGTCCGAGTCGAATCAAGGCACGCGCGCTGGCGGTGCCGTGGCGGCAGCTTATGCCGTAATGAACGTCCTCGGAAACGATGGCTATCGCCGCCTCGCGGACATTACGCTAGGAACTGTTGACCGCCTTACCGACGGCATCGATGCCATCGACGGACTGGAAGTCATTAAGCCGATCGAGCTGTGCATCTTCGCTTACAAGAGCGTCGATCCGGACATCGAGATCAACGCAGTAGCCGAGGAAATGGGGAACAAGGGGTGGTTCATCGGCCGCTCGCAGCGCCCGGCACCTTCCATTCAGATGGCGGTCAATCCCGTGCATGCGAAGATTTGCGACCAGTATCTGGCCGACCTCTCAGAAAGCGTGGCCCAGGTCAAGCAACTCGGACTGCGATCACAATTTGACAAGAATACTTATTAAGACGTCACCTCAATACAGACCTAATTCTCTTCCGCTTGTGACAATACAACGTGGGGCGGGGTATCATGAGACAGTGGTGATTGTTCACAATCGTTTTTCTTTCTCAGTTGGCTCTGACTCGTATATCCTATCCAACCACATCTTCTTTTCCGGGGTGATACCAGCACCGGAATCTTCACGCCGTTTGATCTCTTCAGGAAGTTTGACATGTTAATTAGGCCTTATCGCATTGGTGTCGACGTCGGTGGCACTTTTACCGATCTATTAGTTGTTGACGCAAGTGGCGAAATCCACGCTTACAAGTCGCCGTCGGTGCCGAGCAACCCGGCGCAGGGCGTTATTGCCGCGATGGAGCTCGCGGCTTCTCAACTCGGCATCTCAGTACACGCACTATTGTCCGGGACTTCTCAATTCGTCCACGGCTCAACCGTAGCTACCAATACGCTTCTTGAGAAGAAGGGAGCCAAAACAGGGCTTCTTACCACCGAAGGCTTTCGGGACAGTCTCGAGATCAGGAGGGGATTCCGAGACGATGTTTGGGATCATCGCAAACCGTATCCTGACGTATTGGTTCCGCGTTATCTTCGTTTGTACGTATCAGAGAGAATGGCCCATGACGGAACTGTCATAAAGCCGCTTGATCTTTCTTCCGTAGATAGCGCCATTCAGATTTTCAAAAACGAACAGGTAGAGTCCGTCGCTGTCTCGCTCTTGCATGCCTACCGTAACCCAGCCCACGAGAAGGCTGTCGGGGATTATGTTCGCAGGTCAATGCCCGGCACTTGGGTGACTGAGTCAGCGGCGGTTGCGCCCATCATCGGAGAATATGAGCGGACATCTACGGTCGTGGTAAATGGGTATATCGCGCCGCGTGTAACTCCCTACCTGACTGAGCTCGATCGGCGGCTGAGTGAACTGGGCCTACCACGTGGCCTACTGATGGTTCAGTCAAATGGGGGAGCGATTTCCGTACCAGAGGTTGCAAATCTACCTGTCCGCTTGATACTGTCAGGCCCTGCCGCTGGCGTTGGTGCCCTTCGCTTTTTCGGGCACGATACAAAGTCCAAAGATCTCATGGCCATCGAAGTTGGAGGCACAAGCTGCGACGTCACCCTGGTGAAGAACGGCGCCGTCAGCATGACGGACCAGATTAACGTCGATGGCTTTCACCTCACCATCCCCGCCGTGGAAATCCATACTGTGGGAGCTGGTGGTGGTACCATTGGCCACGTCGACTCTGCTGGTATGATGCAGGCGGGTCCTCAGGGAGCAGGAGCACGTCCTGGCCCAGCATGCTACGGGTTTGGTGGCGAATATCCGACGGTCACGGACGCTAACCTTGTATTAGGGCGACTAAAACCGGGGAGTTACGCTGGCGGTGCCATTTCGCTCAATATGGATAAAGCAACGGACGCCGTTCGAAGGCACCTTTCGGAACCTTTGGGAATAGATGTGGAAGAGGCGGCCATCGGCCTAATAAAACTTGTTGAGCAAAATATCCAACACGCGATCGAGAAGGTTTCGGTAGAACGGGGTTACAACCCTCGACTGTTTACTCTTGTTGCAGCGGGGGGTGCAGGCGCGTTACACGGTCCGTCTGCCGCACGATCGGTTGGCTGCTCATCGCTATACGTACCCCGCCTTGCGGGCGTCTTTTGCGCCTTTGGCATGTGCAATACGGACGTACGGCACGATTACTCTTTAACGTGGCTTCGAGAGCTTAACGACAAAGACGGGGAACACCAACAAGCGCTCGATAGAGCGTTTGATGAACTTCAGTCGCAGGCCGAAGGGTTCCTCCACAGGGAAGGGTTCTCCGCTGATAACAGCACGTTCATTCGCGGATATGAAATGCGTTATGTTGGACAACAGTGGAACGTTTCGGTTGATTGTCAATCGACCAATCTCAACGATGTGCGCCGGTCGTTCGAGACAACCCATGAAAGACTTTATGGTTATTTCCAAGAAGAAGGGCCGGTGCTGATCGCTGGCATTCGGCTCGCCGGTGTTGGTGTCCAGCCTCCACTTACGGTCGTTGCCCCCGCTTACTCGGATGCAAAAGCCACGCCGACGGAGTTTCGACGTGTCTGGGTAGATCACCTTACAGGGTTTGCGGTGATACCTGTATACGATGGGCGGCTATTGCTTCCTGGACAATCGCTTTCGGGCCCAGCGATAATCGATGAATCGACCACCACGCTAATTGTAGGTAGCCACGACGAGCTAAACGTTACGGCGGCCAACAACTACTTGATCAAGATCGGTCACGCAGAATCTAATTCGACTGGTGTTCGATCAAATTTTCAGGCCGCGGAGTGAACCCTACGCGCAAATGCAATTAAGGCAATTATCGGATGAAAACGCAGACTACGATCAATGACCCAGTGCTGCTGGCGATTATTCAAAAGCAACTTGATCATATTACGTTGCAGATGGGCACCGTTATGGTCAAGACTGCACGGAGCCCGATCTTCAGCCAAAGTCACGACTTCAGTTGTTTTTTGAGCAACTCGCGAGGAGAAACGATCGCTCAAGCCGATGGCCTGCCAATACACTCGGGCGGAGGGGGGTTCGCGGTCCGGGCCTTACTGCGGGATCTTGGCAAGGACATTAGTGATGGCGATGTATTTATTCTGAGTGACCCGTATGAGGCCGGCGGCAATCACCTGCCAGACTGGACGATTATCCGTCCGGTTTTTGCAGCTGGCGTGCTTGCCGGCTTTTGCACAAACAGGGCACACCAATCTGATATCGGCGGTGGTGCCGCCGGGACCTACAACGCAGCAGCTACCGAAATCTTCCACGAGGGCATTCGTTTACCAGTCCTGAAACTCTACGAATCGGGTAAACGTCGCGACGACCTCTGGAAGCTTCTCCTGCTGAACTCGCGTTGTCCGGATCTGCTGGACGGCGATTTAGCTGCGATGGTTGGGTCAACCCGCATCGGAGCGGAGCGAATGTCTGCTCTATTTATTGAGCTCGGTGCCGACCGGGCAGAAGATTATTTGGATGCGGTTCTCGCTCACGGTGAGCGAAGCATGCGTCAAGCGGTCCGCGATCTACCAGACGGTGTTTGGAAGGGAGCAGATGTGAGCGACAATGATTGTTTCGAGTTGCGCGACGTCGAAACCCATGTGACACTTACGATCAAGGGCGATGTGCTCACCTTTGATTTCACCGGTAGCTCGCCGCAGATCAGAGGGTTCAAGAATAGCAGCCTAGCAAACACATATTCATCCGTTTACGTCGCCGTTTCGTCTTTTTTGGACAAATCAATTCCGCGCAACGAGGGGGCTTACCGTTGCGTCAAGATTATTGCGCCAGAAGGAACGGTAGTGAACGCAAAACCACCGGCGCCACTGACGATGTGTACGGTTTTTCCGGCAACCGACATCATGAACGCATGCTGGCGAGCGCTGGAGCAAACAGATCCTGAGCGTGCCTGTGCCAGCTGGGGTAAGCTGGTTCACGGCATCTCTGCCGGACGGCAGCCCGATGGGCGGATGTTCGTTATGTATCATTGGCATGGGCAGGCAGGTGGTGGTGCAGTAAAAGGGCGGGACGGATTTCCGATGACTAGCGCCCAGATGACTCTTGGCGGTATGTCCATTCCGAACGTGGAGACTTACGAACAGTCTTATCCGTGCAGGATCCTGCGACAAGAGTTTCGCCTCGATGGAGGCGGTGCCGGTGAATACCGGGGCGGTACTGGTGTGGAGTACGAGGCTATCATTTTTACACCCAGTGAACACCACATTAGAGCTGAGGGGGGGCGCCGTCCAACCGGCCTCGGATGTGTTGGAGGTTTGTCAGGCGCCATGGCCGAAATCAGCGTTTTCGAGTTGGATAGCGGGAGGGCCGTGGATGTACCGCCCTACGGCGCACAGGCGTTGCCTCCAGCACGTTTCAAAATTCTAGGATCCGGTGGGGGAGGTTGGGGATATCCGAAGGCAAGAAAGCCAGAGGTGGTGTTGCGCGATGTCCGAGACGGAGTCGTGTCCGTACAGGTCGCAAGGGACATCTATGGCGTGGTGATCTCGCAGGACGGGAAGGCAGTCGTGAGCGCAACGCCCCGCTCTTCGAGTGTCTAGCATCGGACGCATACTTACTCATCGGCAACGGACCGACGGCCGGAGTGCATTACCCCGCTTATGATTTCGATGATGATACGATACCGCAAGGCATAGGCTATTGGGTATATCAGTAGACGGCGCCCGCTCCATAACCTCGGCGGCGCCTGCGCGCCCAGGTTTCGCCGACGGCCGGATCGCGTGGCGTGCTCTTGGCCAGTGCGAGCGCGCGACGGAGCTGGCGTCGTCGCGCCCGATGATTACATGGTCGCCGAAGGGGCTTGTGTGGACGAGGTAATGGCCAGCTCCCCGGAAGACCGCTCAGAACGCCCACCGAGGACCGGGCCGTCTGCTCCTCTGCACCACCAACGTCGTTCTATGGAACCTGCCATGGCGTCCCGCTCTCCGTTCACTGCGGCCACCCACGACGTGCCGTCGCGGGTCCCTGCGCCTTGCTCACTACGATCCGGCCTCGACGGCGTTTCGGGGCCACGACGGCGCGGCTCCGAGCACCAGACTTCGAGATCCCAATCACGGATCTGCCTGGCAAACATGAACATCCGGTTCGCGACCCGTTGCGGTCCCTCATGAAGCCATTGATTCCACACCATATTCGGAAGTTCCATAACAGATATTACGCGACTTTCGACTGTAGCAGCTATATAGAGATGCGACACTTGAGCAATTTAGAGATGCGACAGTCCCCGACTTTCACAGCTCATGCTCTGGCCAACTCGAAGCTAGAAAGGAAGGCTTGCGGCCTCAGCCTGGCGACGGACCGGGCTCCTTGGAGACCGTCATGCCTTGTCTCGTCACCTTGTCGCAGAACGAACTTCATCGCCTTGAAGCTATTCAGAAGATTCGGGAACGTCGGCTTAGCGTTGTCCAGGCGGCCGAACTGTTGCGATTGAGCCGCGCACAGGTTCACCGGCTGTTGCAAGCCTATGATCGCGATGGCGCTGCTGGCCTTGCTTCGAGGAAGCGCGGTCGACCAAGCAACCGCCGTCACAGCGAGGACTTTCGCAATGCGGCGCTCGACCTGGTGCGCGAGTACTATATCGACTTCGGACCGACACTGGCTGCCGAGAAGTTGCTCGAACGCCATCAGATCGGGGTCAGCAAAGAGACGCTGCGCCACTGGATGACAGAAGCCGGCATATGGACATCACGGCGTGAGCGCAAACGCCAGCTTCACCAGCCACGAGGCCGGCGTGACTGCCTCGGCGAACTGGTGCAAATCGACGGATCGCATCACTGGTGGTTTGAGAGTCGCGGTCCCAAATGCGCCCTGCTCGTCTTTATTGACGATGCCACCGGCCAGTTGCTCCATTTGCGCTTTGCGGCCTCGGAGAACACGTTTGACTATTTCCATGCGGCGAAGGCCTATCTGAGCGCCTGCGGCAAGCCGTTGGCCTTCTACAGCGACAAGCACGGCATTTTCCGCACGACACATGGTTCGGAGTTGGATCGGACCAGCGGTTTGACGCAGTTCGGCCGGGCGCTCTACGAGCTCAATATCGACATCATCTGTGCCAACACGCCCCAAGCCAAGGGACGCGTCGAGCGGGCCAACCAGACCTTACAGGACCGACTTGTGAAGGAACTGCGCCTGCGCAACATCAGCACGATCGAGGCGGCAAACGCCTACGCTCCAGAGTTCATGGCGGACTTCAACGCGTGTTTTGGCAAAGAGCCCCGCAATCCGAAGAACATGCATCGGCCCCTCGCCGATCACGAACAGTTGGATGGCGCGATGTGCCATAAAGAGTTTCGCACCGTGTCTCAGGCGCTGACGCTGCGCTACGACAAGGTGCTGTTCATCCTCGATCCGACTGACTTGGCGAAGCGTCTTGCCGGCAAGAAGGTCGTTGTCTGCGACTATCCGGACGGCCGGCTCGAGATAACGCATGATGGCATCGGCCTGCCCTACAGAACCTTCGACAAACTTCGCTCAGTGCACAGGACTGCAGTCGTCGAGAACAAACGTCTCGATGCGGCGCTGCTGATGGTTGCCGAGATGCAGGAAGGTCGGGAGCTGAAGCGTAGCCAGCACGCTCCGCGGCGCACCGGCCAGACAGACCATATGTTCGGTATTCCCGACGGGAGCGTGGGCAATGGCTATGTGAAGCGCGACCGCAAGCCTGGGCGTCGGCGGGACTTCATGAACGACCCGGCCGTCATTGCCAGACGGGAGAAAGCACTGGCGCGCATGGCGGCCGCTGTCGACCGTGTTGAAGTCACTACCCCGAACAAATTTGATCCGGCAGATTCAGGCAGGGCCAGTGGCCGCCTGGACGATGTTCTCGCATTCCTGATGGAGAATTCAGGCAAGCTGCCAGAAGCCCCGCTGCCCTGATGAATTCTCGGCAAAGTGTAGGCAAGCGGACTGCCTGTGCAGCGCCAGTCCGCCGCGATCTGTCCGGCGGCGGGTCTCAAAGCTAAAGCCAAGGGAGCTTCACTGGAACGCCCCCGATCGGGCTGCGCAACCCCGACCAGCTGACGCCCGATCGGGCGCTCTCGTCGGTGCCAAGAAGGCGCGGCTTCACCGTCGGTGCGACATTTCTACTTTGCTAGGAACCGAAACGCCCCTGCCCTACGAGTGTCGCATTTCTAATTTGCCAACGCTGTTACATCTCTAACTTGCTTTAACATCGACAATTGATGCCGGTATCCTCTAGTATTGCCTAAACATCTACCACACGTACACATTATTTTACGAATCTTTTAGCAGAGACAATGGCCACTATACGCCTTGGTTCAACATTCTAGTCCTACTTGAAGCGTCCTGATCTGGTCAAACTAGTCGAACGCTCTAAGCTCTCTGAACCACGGGGCCAGCCCCCAAATCAACCACGATGAAATGTTTCGCGAGCAAGGTGAATTGTTGCGTCGCGCGAAATGCCTTCCAGGCGCCCCTAAGATGGTGATCGTCTATGGATCATACCCCGTCCTGAACTCCTGAACTGCCGCGGCTTTCACCTGCTCCGCCCTTCGCCGTCCGGATTGGGAGCAGTGCCTGCTCTGCACTCGTGCAAAGTCCGCGATGGCGACTCGATTCCTGGGCCAAGAGCCATTTTCGGGCGGCAACTCCAGCACCGACCTTGAGCGGATCATGCCGGTTATCTCTTAGATGCCTGATCGTCGACGCTCCGCTTAAGCCGGCCGGGCCTCCCGACCGCCGGATCGATAATGATGATCGCCTCTGGACAATTGTTCTTGTTGTAGAGCGCGATGGTCTCCACCTGACCTTGCCCCTCTTATCTAATCCGGTTTGAAGTTCGTTCTGGCCCATCGAGAGGACCAGGACATGAAACGTAGCCGCTTCTCTAAAGAGCAGATCATCGGAATTTTGAAGGAACATGAGGCCGGGGTATCGGTTGCCGCTATGCCGCAAGCACGGGGTCAGCGACGCCTCGATTTACAACTGGAAGGCCCGCTTCGGCGGGATGGATGTCTCCGAGGCTCGGCGACTGAAGGCTCTGGAGGACGAGAACACGCGGCTGAAGCGGCTTCTGGCCGACGCCATGCTCGACAATGCCGCGTTGAAGGATCTTGTGGGAAAGAAATGGTGACGCCCGCGGCCAAGCGGAAAGCTGTCGCTCGCCTGAAGGAAGGCTTCGGGATGAGCGAACGGCGGGCGTGTAAAGCCATCGGCTGTTGCCGCATGACGGTTCGCTACGAGACCAGCAGGCCGGACGACCGCGAGCTTCGCGAGCGGATGAAGGCGATCGCGCAGGAGCGTCGCCGGTTCGGCTACCGGCGTCTTCTCGTGATGCTGAGGCGGGAGGGCCTGGTCGTGAACCACAAGAAGCTGTTCCGGCTCTATCGGGAGGAGAAGCTCGCCGTTCGCCGCCGTGGCGGCCGCAAACGGGCGATCGGAACCAGGGCGCCGATGGTGGTGCCGCTGAGGCCCGACGAGCGCTGGTCGCTCGACTTCGTATCGGACCAGCTCACAGACGGGCGCCGCTTCCGCGTCCTGGCCGTCGTCGACGACTGCACGAGAGAGTGCCTGGCACTCATCGTTGATACGTCGCTCTCGGGCATGCGGGTTGCCCGAGAATTGGACCGGCTCATCACCGAGCGCGGCCGGCCGAGAATGATCGTCAGCGACAATGGCAGCGAGTTCACCTCGAACGCCATCCTCTCCTGGGCGGATCAGAACCGCGTCGAATGGCATTACATTGCGCCCGGCAAGCCGATGCAGAATGGCTTCATCGAGAGCTTCAACGGCCGACTGCGCGATGAACTGCTCAACGAGACGCTGTTTACTTCGCTGGCTCGCCATCGCCCTGTGGCACGCCGACTACAACACCGCCCGGCCGCATTCCCAAATCGCCTGGCAGACACCGGCCGAGTTCGCCACCACCTTCAATCTGCGACGGTCGCTCGCGCTGCGCGATGCCAAAGGCTCCGCGCCAGCGCCCGTCGCTTCACCCGCCCAGCAGGGCACAACCCACGCCGGAAACGAACTCAAAACTGGATAGAAACTGGGGGCAAGGTCACACCGTCTTGCCGTGCTCTATTTAATTATTAGCAACGCCAGCCAGCCAGCCTGCCGACACGTTTGACGAGGTCCCCCGCCTTACCTGCATCGTGTCAAGGTTTTGTGGGTTCGCTGGGGCCGCGCCATCCCAGCCTACCTCCCTTCACGCCCAACAGCGAAGCATCCAATCCTAATTCGTGAAGCCGCGAGAAAAGAAAAATTTGACTGGTAACCAAGTGGATGTGTTGCAACGTTTTGATTACCGGCGCTATGGCAAGACCCCTTCGACATTTTCGGAGGATTAGATGTTCAAGGGCCGCCAGTTCGACCAGTCAGTGATC
>NZ_JAMYLH010000053.1:0-17052 GCF_040317925.1 Mesorhizobium sp. M1348
TTCGGCGGTGTGTATGACACTCTATACGACCCACATTGGGTCGGCAGCGTAATGGCTGCTTCTGACAAGCCAGTACCAAAAGCAGACCGTCAACTTCCGGCCCCAAACGCGACATTGGAGGTTGGCTCGGCGAGAACAGCTCTTGGCGCAAAGACGACAACGCTGAATGTCGTTTCGGTTGCTCGAAAGAAGGGCCGCTTACCCAGTGGCTCGGTCGCCTCGTGCGATACAGACTGAGATACAAACTGTGATACAAATCGCTACGGAACCCTAGAAAAAAGTTTTAAAAATCAACGCGGGAGCCGTTGCGGCGTTGCATCTCATAAGACTCGCGTTCAACTGTAATAGATTGATATCGTTCAGTCGGTGTTTTGCAGGTGCGGAACATTTGGCAAGGCCCATGGATATACTGGTTCGAGTCTGCATGGTGCGGGGTTCTCTTTGCCGCCACGCGTTTTTCCCCGGGACCATTGGCGGATCGCGAACGACATCGGTGTCCCTCTGTTTGTTCATCGGAGTAGGAGCGGCTGCACTACTCCTTTGAATTCACCAGCGGGCAGCCAGCGCCGCAGGGGCAATACCTCGTCCTCGCGGCAGAGCGCAGAAGAGGGCCCGTGCTGCTTGTCGATTTCATAGGTTCACCGAAAGAAACTTATGTCTCGAACGGCGAATGCCCGCTTCGCGCGCAATGTCCGCCCTTGAGGCGATTTTTGCGATTGCCGGATAGCGGACGCTGCAGGCGATTACCCTGGACATCCTAGTTGCGCCATAAGGCGACCTTCATGGCGCTCAAAGCTGCCCTTCGCGCAACGGCTCGAGTCGGACCTATAGCTGAACTTCAGTCGCAGTCCGAAGATCATGAGCAAACTGCCGGCGATCCTATCCAGCCACATGCGGATCCGCCGTAGAAAGAACTGATCGCAGCGATGGAGAAAACGTCGGCATCGGCCTGACGCTTGGCGCGGTCATTTGGGCGGCGGCGGCACCAGCGGCATCACCAGCCTCAGCCCGGCGAAAACCGATGCGTGGGGAACAAGCGTGACAAACAGAGCTAGACGGCGTATGTTGACATAAAGATGTCTTTATGTGACTTGAGTGCGACTGTCGTCTTGAGGATGAAAAATGTCGCAAAGTTCCTCATCGCTGGATGACCTGTTCGGCCCCGCCGCAGCAAAGCTCAACGGTTCCGAAATGCTTGCTGCGCTGACCGCAGCGGTGCACGAACGCATCCTCATCCTTGACGGCGCCATGGGCACGCAGATCCAGGGCCTCGGGTTTGACGAGGACCATTTCCGGGGTGAGGCCTTCGCCGGCTGTGCCTGCCACCAGCAGGGCAACAACGATCTGCTGATCCTGACGCAGCCTGGGGCGATCGAGGAGATCCACTATCAGTACGCCATCGCCGGCGCAGATATCCTTGAAACCAACACCTTCTCCTCGACCTCAATCGCCCAGGCCGATTACGGCATGGAGGATGCGGTCTACGCGTTGAACCGCGATGGCGTGCGACTGGTGCGCCGCGCCGCTGTTCGTGCCGAGCAGGAGGACGGCAAGCGCCGTTTCGTCGCCGGCGCGCTCGGGCCGACCAACCGCACCGCCTCGATGTCGCCAGACGTGAACAATCCCGGCTATCGCGCCGTGACCTTCGACGACCTGCGCCTTGCTTATGGCGAGCAGCTGCGCGGCCTGATCGACGGCGGCGCCGACATCATCCTGATCGAGACGATCTTCGACACGCTCAACGCCAAGGCGGCGATCTTCGCCTGCAACGAGATCTTCATCGAGAAGGGCGTGTACCTGCCGGTGATGATCTCCGGCACCATCACCGACCTGTCCGGCCGCACGCTGTCCGGGCAGACGCCGACCGCCTTCTGGCATTCGGTGCGCCATGCCAGCCCCTTCACCATCGGCCTGAATTGCGCGCTCGGCGCCAACGCCATGCGCGCGCATCTGGCCGAGATATCCGGTGTCGCCGATACGTTCACTTGCGCCTATCCGAATGCCGGCCTGCCCAACGAATTCGGCGGGTATGACGAGAGTCCGGAATTCATGGCCGCGCAGGTCGAGGATTTTGCGCGGGAGGGATTGGTCAATATCGTGGGCGGCTGCTGCGGCTCGACGCCCGACCACATCCGCGCCATCGCAGCGGCCGTGAAGAAATATCCACCGCGCGCTGTTCCCGACATCGAACCGAAGATGCGCCTGTCGGGGCTCGAGCCGTTCACGCTGACCGACGAGATTCCATTCGTCAACGTCGGCGAGCGCACCAATGTCACCGGTTCGGCAAAATTCAGGAAGCTGATCACGGCGGCCGACTATGTCGCCGCGCTCGATGTCGCCCGCGACCAGGTCGCCAATGGCGCCCAGATCATCGACATCAACATGGACGAGGGCCTGATCGATTCGAAGAGGGCGATGGTCGAGTATCTCAACCTGATCGCGGCCGAACCTGATATCGCCCGTGTTCCCGTGATGATCGACAGTTCCAAATGGGAGATCATCGAAGCTGGCCTGAAATGCGTGCAGGGCAAACCGCTGGTCAACTCCATCTCGATGAAGGAGGGCGAAGAAGCCTTCCTGCATCATGCCCGACTGGTGCGTGCCTATGGCGCGGCGGTGGTCGTCATGGCCTTCGACGAGGACGGTCAGGCCGACACCAAAGCGCGAAAGGTCGCAATCTGCACCCGCGCCTACAAGCTGTTGACCGAGCAGGCCGGATTCCCGCCGGAGGACATCGTTTTCGATCCGAACGTTTTTGCCATCGCCACCGGCATCGAGGAGCACAACAATTACGGCGTCGACTTCATCGAAGCAGCGCGCGAGATCACCACGACGCTTCCCTATGTTCATATTTCGGGCGGCGTGTCGAACCTGTCCTTCTCGTTTCGCGGCAACGAACCGGTGCGCGAGGCCATGCATGCGGTGTTCCTCTACCACGCCATCCAGGCGGGCATGGACATGGGCATCGTCAATGCCGGACAGCTTGCCGTCTACGACACCATCGATCCGGACCTGCGCGACGCCTGCGAGGATGTCGTCAACAACCGTGAGCCGAAGGGCGGCGGCACGGCGACCGAACGCATGCTGGAACTCGCCGAACGCTTCAAGGGCACGGCGGGCAAGGAGGCGCAGGAGCGCGATCTCGCCTGGCGTGACTGGCCTGTCGAGCAGCGCATTTCGCACGCCCTGGTCAACGGTATCACCGAATTCATCGACGCGGACACGGATGAGGCGCGGCGCGCCGCCGAGCGCCCGCTGCATGTCATCGAAGGCCCGCTGATGGCCGGTATGAACGTCGTCGGCGACCTGTTCGGCTCCGGCAAGATGTTCCTGCCGCAAGTGGTGAAGTCGGCGCGGGTGATGAAGCAGGCAGTGGCCGGGCTGCTGCCGCACATGGAGGCCGAGAAGCTGGCCAACGCCGCCAATGGCATCGACAATGGCGAGCGCCAGACGGCCGGAAAAATCCTGATGGCGACGGTCAAGGGCGATGTCCACGACATCGGCAAGAACATCGTCGGCGTCGTTCTCGCCTGCAACAATTATGAGATCATCGATCTCGGCGTCATGGTGCCGGCTGCGAAGATCCTGCAGACGGCGCGCGAGCAACAGGTCGACATTATCGGCCTGTCAGGGCTGATCACGCCGTCGGTTGATGAGATGGTGCATATGGCCGCCGAAATGGAGCGCGAAGGCTTCGACATTCCGCTGCTGATCGGCGGCGCGACGACCAGCCGCGTGCACACGGCGGTGAAGATCCACCCGCGCTATTCCAGGGGCCAGACGGTCTACGTCACCGACGCAAGCCGCGCCGTCGGCGTGGTGTCGTTGCTTTTGTCAAACGAGACCAAGGGCGGTTATGTCGAGACCGTGCGGGCCGAGTACAAGAAGGTCGCCGACGCGCATGCCCGCTCCGAAGCCGACAAGCAGCGACTGCCGCTGCCCAGGGCGAGAGCCAATGCGCACCGGATCGACTGGTCGGCCTATGAGCCGCCAAAACCGTCCTTCACCGGCGTAAAAGTGTTCGACAACTGGGACTTGACGGAGCTGGCGCGCTACATCGACTGGACGCCGTTCTTCCAGACCTGGGAGCTGAAGGGCCGTTATCCTAGGATCCTCGAGGATGAGGCGCAGGGGCCAGCCGCGCGCCAGCTGTTCGAGGATGCGCAGGCGATGCTGAAGAAGATCATCGCCGAAAAGTGGTTCGCGCCACGCGGCGTCATCGGTTTCTGGCCGGCCAATGCCGTCGGCGACGATATCAGGCTGTTCACCGACGAGGCGCGATGGCAGGAACTGGCGACGTTCTTCACCTTGCGCCAGCAACTGACCAAGCGAGACGGCAAGGCCAATGTCGCGCTGTCGGACTTCGTCGCACCCACCGAGAGTGGCAAGCCCGATTATATCGGTGGCTTCATCGTCACCGCCGGCATCGAGGAGGTGGCGATATCAGAGCGATTCGAACGGGCCAATGACGACTATTCCTCGATCATGGTCAAGGCGCTGGCCGACCGTTTCGCCGAGGCCTTCGCCGAGCGTATGCACGAGAAGGTGCGCAAGGAATTCTGGGGCTACGCAACTGACGAGGCATTGGCACCGGACGATTTGATCGGCGAGTCCTATCGTGGCATCCGCCCGGCTCCCGGCTATCCGGCGCAGCCCGACCATACCGAAAAGGCAACGCTGTTCCGGCTGCTCGACGGCGAGCGCAATGCGGGCGTCAGCCTGACCGAAAGCTATGCGATGTGGCCGGGCTCTTCCGTGTCGGGCATTTATCTCGCCCATCCCGAAAGCTATTATTTCGGCGTCGCCAAGATCGAACGCGACCAGGTCGAGGATTATGCGCGCCGTAAGGCGATGCCAATCGCCGATGTCGAGCGCTGGCTCGGCCCCATTCTCAACTATGTGCCGGCACACTATGCCGAGGCGGCTGAGTAGCGGAAACGGCGGCATCGTAAATTCGTGCCTTCTAAATCTCCGCTGCCTTTTCGATCGGATGGCTTTCGAAAGTTTCTTGTGCTCCTTCCTAGCCAAGCGTTTGAGTTAGGCAAAAGACTCTTGAAGCGGGCGCGTTTCGGCCTTCGTAAGAAGGGCTACTTAGCTGGTGCCGGGTCCGCATCGTGCGATACGGACTGAGATACAAACTGTGATACAAATCGCTACGGAATTCTACCAAAAACCCTTTAAAATCAACTGTCGAGGCGGTGCGGCGTTGCATCTCGACCGCACCAATCAAATTCGAAAGCGGAACCTCTAACCCATTGAGTTCGAGCATGGCAGGGAGCGTCCTTGTCAGGGCACGAGGCTTTTGCCTGATTGCGGTCGCGAGTTTGGCCCATGCGAAGAGGCCATCGGCGGGCATGGCCATCTACCGACAAGCGCACATAATTATTCGCGCACCAGGCGTCCGGTCGCCCACCAGATCACAGATACAACAACGATCGATGCGTAGCCGTCCACGGCATAGTGCCAGCCAGTGTACACCGATCCGTACAGGATCAGGGCTGCAAAGGTCCAACCCAGAACGCCAAGCCAGAGATTGATTGAGGAAAGCAAATAGGCGTTCAATGCGGCAAAGGCGACATGCATGCTTGGCATGGCTGAGATGCCGCCCCCAAGACTTGGCCGGCCGCTCTGGTAAGCCATCAGGAGATATGCCGAGGGTTCCCGCACCATGTAACTATGGTCCAGTCTGTCCAAAGCGGCATTCAATCCGTGGAAGCGATCCACGCCAACAAAGTGGTGGTAGTAAACCGGCCCGACCGATGCCAGCGCCAGGGCCAAGACCGTTCCGAGGACGCACAACGTCAGCGCTGCTGCGCAGAGATAGCGGATGCGGGCAATCTCGTCCGACCAGAGCGACACGAAAAGGATGGTGCCGAACCACTGGTAAAACCAAATGACTTCATAGCTGTTGAAGACGACGAGCGACCAATTGTTGCTGTCGAGCTTATGGACGATCTCCCATGGCGGCATCCCGTGCAGCCATTCATCAGCGTCGGCCAACCAGGTGTCGGCATAGTATGGGACGACGGACGGGATGGCGATCTTGTAGGTAGAGAACGCGGTCAAGCTGGCGAAGAAGAACAGCAGTACCAGCAGACAGCCGCGCCAGCGCCCTTGAACCAAATCCAGGGCGTAGCGAACTGGTTGCCGCCGGCCATGGAGTATCGCGGCACAACAGACGCCACCGATAAACAACACCGGAATACCAATAAGAAACTTGTGAGAATAGATTAAGGCTGATGTATAGAATAGTTCTGGATATAGTGCAGATGCGCCTAAAACGTATATCGCCATGAACAGGGAGAGGCGCAATTGCCATATGGCGGAGGGCCTGTAGCGAGAGGCTTCCGTGGTTAGGGCCAAACCAATTTACCCGTTCTTAACGTTTCGCCGGAGAGACACATACACCGATAAGGTAAAAACGTTGCCGCCAGGTTTACTTTTCCCCGGTGATCGACATTTGCCTGCCGGCCCGCACGCGGTGGATTGTTTCCCTGAGCAATCTTGCATCCGCATTGCTGTCCATGCCCGGTGTGAAGGAACGCGCCGGAGCCTCGGGGCCGAACCGGCCGGGTGTTTAAACACCGGTCCACCGCTCCCTCAGTTGACATATCATAAGTTGTAACTTATCATAAGTCATGGTTTATGATTATGCAGGAATGGTGGCCTTGGCCGATCCGACGCGCCGCAAGGTGTTCGAGCTCATCGCCGATCGGCCACGCTCGGTCATCGATCTGACGCGAGTGCTTCCGGTCTCGCAGCCGGCGGTATCGCAGCACCTCAAGGTTTTGAAGGCGGCCCGGCTGGTCCGCGCAGAGCCGAAAGGTGCCAGCAACATCTATCATCTCGACCCGCATGGGCTCGGCGAGATGCGCACCTGGCTCGACCGCATGTGGGGCGATGCGCTCGACGCCTTCAAACGGGAAGTCGACAACAGCAAGGAGAAGAGGAAATGACGACCATGATCAAGCCCGCGCCGCTCAGGAAGTCGGTGACGGTGGAGGTGCCGCTCGACAAGGCATTCGATGTGTTCACGACAGGGTTCGGACGGTGGTGGCCTGCTTCGCACTCGATCGGCAAATCCGCCCTGACGACTGCGGTGATCGAACCCAAAGCCAGCGGCCGCTGGTACGAGATCGGCGAGGACGGGTCACAATGCGATTGGGGCGAGGTTCTCGCCTGGGATCCGCCGTCCAGGCTGACGCTCGCCTGGCGCATTGGAGCCGATTGGCGCTACGATCCGGCATTGCTGACCGAAGTCGAGATCCGCTTTGTCGCACTCGGCGAGAACGCGACGCGTGTGGAACTCGAGCACAGGCTTCTGGAGAACATGGGCGAGACCGCAGAGGCAGCGCGCCAGGCCTTCGAATCCGAGGGTGGCTGGAGCGGGCTCCTGGACCGCTATGCGGCTGAGGCCCAGCGCCACGCCGCCTGATCGGGAAGCCTTCCAGTCCATACCAGCGAGGCCGTCGCACTGTCGGCCTCGCCTCATTCCCGGTGCAGCATGTGCCGCTCTGCCCGGCCACTGGGACTAATGTTGTTGGGCGAACGATGCCCCGACCGGAACGGCGGGCACACCACACCTAGCGTTGTCGCGGACTACCCGGCGGTTGGTCAGCGGCGGTACCAGAGCTGGATTACCGGTGCTTCTCGACGAAAGCCTTGCAGGCGGGTGACAACTGCTCGATCATGCTCTGAAGGTCGCATTTGCCGATCGGTGTCATTGGGCAAAGCCGTTTGTAGTCAGGCTTGCATTCCTTGCCCTGAAAAGATTTGAAGGCCTTTGCCTCGGCGGTAATCGGGCTCAAAAGTATTCCCGAACAAACCAACGCAAGGCTGGTAAACAGATACTTCCCCATAAACACCCTCCATTTATTAGCGGTAGTTGTAGAGATACTAAATTAGAACCATCTAATTATCAATCTTGAATTATCAATCTTGGGCAACCGGCAGCTCGCAAGGTCTGATATCGGTCCGTTGCGCACAGAGAGGCCGATTCTCAAGCTAAATCATGCCGCCGCTCCATCTTTGTGTTCGACCAAGATCTTTTCGGAAAACCGGTTTCCACTTTTCAGGATCATGGTCTAGACCTGACAGGCACCTTATCCGGAAATCCGATGGCGGGAGGCGCTGGTGGAAGGCCAGGACGAATACATGACCAGCGCCAGGGCGGCCGATGAGCGCCGCGCCGACATCTATGACGAGGACGGCGTCATCCTGTCGTCGTTCCTCGCCCAGATCGGTGCCGCGATCGCCGATCGCGATACGCTGACGCTGAAGCGTGAAGTCGACGATCTGCACCAGTCGGAACTCGGCCACCTGCTCGAGGCCCTGCACCCGGAACAGCGCCGCGCCCTGGTCGAATTGCTCGGCAAGGATTTCGATTTTTCCGCCCTGACCGAGGTCGACGAGGCGATCCGCCGCGACATCGTCGACAATCTGCCCAATGCGCAGATCGCCGAGGCGGTGCAGGAGCTCGATTCCGACGACGCCGTCTACATTCTCGAGGATCTCGACCAGGAGGACCAGGACGAGATCCTGTCGCAACTGCCGTTCACCGAGCGGATCAGGCTGCGGCGCTCGCTCGATTATCCCGAAGAGACCGCCGGCCGCCGCATGCAGACGGAGTTTGTCGCGGTGCCGCCCTTCTGGACGATCGGCCAAACCATCGACTACATGCGCGAGGACAACAATCTTCCCGACCGTTTCAGCCAGATCTTCGTCATCGATCCGAGCTTCAAGCTGCTCGGCGCCATCGACCTCGACCAGATCCTGCGCACCAAGCGCTCGGTCAAGGTGGAAGAGGTCATGCATGAGACCAGGCATGCCATCCCGGCCACCATGGACCAGGAGGAGGCGGCGCGCGAATTCGAACAATACGATCTTCTGTCCGCTGCCGTCGTCGACGAGAACGAGCGGCTGGTCGGCGTGCTGACCATCGACGACGTCGTCGACGTCATCCAGCAGGAGGCCGAGGAAGATCTGCTGCGCATGGGCGGCGTCGGCGACGAAGAACTCTCGGACAGCATCCTTTCGACCTCGCGCTCGCGCGTCCCCTGGCTACTGGTCAACCTGTTGACGGCTTTCCTAGCGGCCTCGGTGATCGGCCTGTTCGACCGTACCATCGAGCATATCGTGGCGCTGGCGGTGCTGATGCCGATCGTCGCCGGCATGGGCGGCAATGCCGGCTCGCAGACCATGACCGTCACGGTGCGGGCGCTGGCGACGAGGGACCTCGACATCTACAATGCCGGCCGCATCATCCGCCGCGAAATCGGGGTGGGCTTCATCAACGGCATCATCTTCGCCATCCTGATCGGCATCGTTGCGGCTGCCTGGTTCCACGATCGCAATCTGGGCGGCATCATCGCGGCGGCGATGATCATCAACATGTTCGTGGCGGCTCTGGCGGGCATCCTTATCCCGCTGCTGCTCGACCGCTTCAAGATCGACCCGGCTGTGGCTTCGGCGGTTTTCGTCACTACGGTCACCGATGTCGTCGGTTTCTTTGCCTTTCTCGGGCTTGCCACATGGTGGTTCGGCGTGCGCTGAACGGCACCTCAATTGACTTTTACGTAAATGCCGTGCGAGGCTTTGGAAGGTGCCTTGTCCGCCGATTCTGGTACGTGCCTGGACGCCGGCGGCGCCGGCCAGTTGGAACTCGCGGCGTGGCCGGGGCATTGGAGTGACGATGCGGGAATATTATTCAATCACGGAGCTGACCCGCGAATTCGACGTGTCGACGCGGACGTTGCGCTTCTACGAGGACGAAGGGCTGGTGCAGCCGGTAAGGCGCGGCCGCACCCGGCTGTTCCGTCCGTCGGACCGGCATCTCATCCGCCAGATCATGCGCGGCAAGAGGCTCGGCTTCTCGATCAATGAGATCCGCGAAATCATCCAGATGTACAGGGAGCCGCCCGGCGAGGTCGGCCAACTCAAATTGATGATCAAGCGCATCGAGGAAAAGCGCGAGGATTTGCGCCAGAAACGCCGCGATCTCGAGGAGACCCTGGCCGAGCTCGACCAGGCAGAGGAATCCTGCGTCGAGCGGCTGGTGGAACTCGGCGTCACCACATAAGCGTGGTGTCAGCGCCGGCTCAAATCCAGCGCCGCACCCTTTTGGCGTAGTCTCGGTACTTCTTGCCGAATTTGGCCGTCAGCACCTTCTCCTCGCTCTCGATCGTCAGCTTCTGCGTCAGGAACGCCGCGATGACCGCCAGCGGCAGGAACCAGGCGATCCCAGAGACAAAGGCGAGGCTGACCAGCAGCAATGTGTTAGCGAGGTAGATCGGGTTGCGGCTGACGGCGAAGGGGCCGGTGGTCACCAGATGGTCCGGCACGCCGTTCGGGTTGAGCGTCGTTTTGGCGCGGATCATGGTGCGGATTGCCGTGAACCAGAGCGCGGCGACCGCCACCAACCCCACAAGGCCGGCAGCGAACAGGATGTCGCCGAGAAGATCGCCGATCCATGGCAGCGGATAGAACAGTCCTAGCGCGACGCTGACGATGATGGCGGCGATATAGATCAGCGGCGGCCATGGGATGTGCCCCAGCTTCGGCTGCCCAGGATTTTGCTGCACGGGTTTCGGGTGACTGTCGCTCATTGTTGTCCTCCCTCGATTAGCGCGTTCCCGGTTCCGCCGCCTCGGTTTGGGCGGTACAGGTGCCGGCGAGCTCGCCAATATGCGCCTTCCACTCCGGGGACTGGTCGTTGCTGTAGAGCCGGTCAAGCGAGGCTTCGCCCTGGAGAGTGTCCAGCATGCAGGCACAATAGCTGGAGCAGAACTCGGTGTCGCGTGCCTGCTCGCAGGATATCTGGCAGGATTTCAGGAAGTTCACCTCCCTGGTTTCGACCTGTGCCGGCATGAATTGCGAAAACAGCCAGACCGAGCCGATCAGCACCGGCTGATGGATCAGATAGAAGGCAAGGCTGTGCCGGCCGATGAAGACCAGCGGATTTGCCCAGCGGCCAGGCGCCAAGGCCGACAACCGCGTCAGCGCGCCGGAGGTGGAGGCGAGCTTGGTAAGCGCGATGCCGGCAAGCACGGCGCCGAACCACGGCAGCAGCGGAACGTAGTCATTGGAGCGCGGATTGGTCGCCGACAGGCCGACCCACCACAAAGCCGGCTGATCGAAAGTTTCGGATCGCAGGTAGAAAGGCGCGGCAATAACGAGGGCCGCCACGGCAAGCGTCAGCAGCGCCGGCAGGCGCAGGAACGCCAGGCCGAGCAGGCTGGCGAGCGCGATTTCGTGCAATATGCCGAAGAAGATGAAGCCGTCGGGCGTGGCGATGCGGGTGACCAGCGATATTGCGAGTGCCGCCCCGGCAACCATGGCGAAGCGCTTCCAGAAGCCGGTCCAGCGGATTTCTTTGCCATGGGCGAGATAGAGGCTGACGCCGACCAGGAACAGGAAGCTCGAGGCGATGCAGCGCGCGTAGATTTTCCACCAGCCGAAAGCGGTGAGGCCGGGATCGGTGTAGCCGAAGAATTCGAGGTCCCAGGTGAAATGATAGCTCGCCATGGCAAGCAAAGCGATGCCGCGTGCGATGTCGATGGCGGCGATGCGCTTCGACTTCGGTTGATCCTGAACGGCGGTGGTCGGCGTGGCGATGCTCATTGGTCTCGCTGTCTTGGTTCAGCCCCGGCAGAACGACTATCACGGTTGCTCCCGACAAAAGAAGCGGGCCTTGCGTCGCGTTGGTGCCGGTTGGCATCAGAGCTGCTTTAGGCCAGAGCCGGAAAGCCTTTGGCCGGCTTCGCTTTTTGCCGTGAAGGCGTCGGTTTCCTGTTACCCGGCAAGGCATCGCCGCGGCAGATTTGTGCTCCAAACCCTGCTTCGGGCGATTCGGCTTCGGGGAAAGCAATGGCTACCCATGTGCGCCATCCGATCTGGCTCGCGGCCTTGCGGCCGGCGGATGCCCGCACTTTCGCCTCGCTTTATGCGGTCGAATCCTTCGCGCGCGCGACGGTATCCAGCGTCATCCCGATCCAGGCTACGAGATCCTGCACAACGAGCAGATCGTTTCGATCCTCTACACGATCGTGGCGATGCTCGGCCTGTCGGCGACGCTGTTCATGCCGATGCTGATCGCCCGCTTTGCCCGGCGGTGGGTCTATACCGCCGGCGCCTGCCTGCTGGCCGCCGGCTCGCTGTTCTTCGTCACCCATACGCTGGCCGACCAGGTGGTCGGCATGCTCTGCCGCGTCGTCGGCGCCGGCGCGCTGGCGATCACGCTCAACCTCTACATCATGGATCATATCCGCAAGACCGATTTCATGCAGGCCGAGTCGCTGCGCATGGCGTGGTCGATGCTTGCCTGGACCGCCGGGCCGACGCTCGGCATTTTCCTCTACACGCGTTTCGGCATCTATGCCGCGCATGGCGCGGTGGCCGTCTTCGCCATGGCCTTGCTGGCGCTGTTCTGGACTTACCGGCTTGGCGACAATCCGTCGATCCGCCCCGGCAAGGCGCGGCCGGTCAATCCGCTGGCCAATATCGGCCGCTTCGTCGCGCAGCCAAGGCTGAGGCTCGCCTGGCTGATCGCCTTCGGCCGCTCCTGCTTCTGGACGACGTTCTTCGTCTATGGGCCGTTGTTCATGGTGATCACCGGCGAGGGCAAGCTGGCCGGCGGCCTCTTGGTTTCGGCCGGCAATGCGCTTTTGTTCATGGCCATCTTCTGGGGCAGGGCGGGACGGCGTTTCGGCGGCCGGCGCACCATGACGTTCGCCTATTTCGCCATGTCGGCAACGCTGCTGGCGGCCGGCGCCGTCGGCGAGGCCGCACCGCTCGTCACCGGCGCCTTGTTGCTTTGCGGTGCCTTCTTCACCATCGCGCTGGATGCGCTGGGCTCGACCGCCTTCATGCGCTCGGTGCGCTCGTATGAGCGGGCGCAGATGGCGGCGGTCTACCGCACCTATCTCGACTTTTCCGAGCTGACGCCGCCGCTGGTCTATTCGGTGGTGCTGGCGTTCTTCGGCCTGGGCGCGGTTTTCGCGACACTCGGCCTGCTGGCGGCAGTCTGCGGCTTCGTCACCTGGCGCTATCTGCCCAAATCGCTTTGAAGTGCGGCATGCCGCTCGCGCACCCTGTTGTGGAAGCGGTGCAAGTCATATTCCTCGGGCATCAGCACGCCGGCCTTGTGGCGCATCGAGCGCAGGCCCATCTGGTTGACCTCGCAGATATCAGCATCCTCCTCCAGCACCTGGGTACCGAAGGCGATGATGTTGTCGATATCCGCCGCCGGATCGGCGAGCGCTTCGGGCGAAAAAAGCCATTCGGCGGTGAGTTCGGTCTGCTCCGGCCCAAGCGGCACCAGCCGCACGGTCCTGACATAGTCGACATGACCGACGACGAACATCGACGGCAAGCTGGTGGCATAGGTCTGCCCGGCGGCACGCTCGCTCGGCGTCAGGCCGGAAAAGACCGACCCGTGGACGCGTCCGTCGCGCGACCAGGTTTCGGCCCCGGCCCGCAAGCCGCCGGCAAATTCCGGCGCGTCATTGTCGGCGTGGCGCGCCCATTCGGGGTCGTCGTGCCGGCCCATCAGGCCGCGGCCATAGATCGGCACCAGCCGCGACAGGTCCTTGTGGACGCCGGGGCAGTGCAGGCACTCGTTGAAGTTTTCCCAAAAGATCTTCCAATTGCAGTTTATCACCTTGCGCAGCACATGGCCGCTCAGCAGCGTTTCCAGCGGCCAGTTGGCGAGGTCGCCGGATGCCGGATCGAAGGATGTTTCAGCTGAGCCGGCAACATCCTCGGCGAGGTTGGCGAAGACAAAACCGCGCCACACCGAAAGCGCGACGCGGTAGAGCGGATGATCGGCCTTGTCGAAACCGTCCGGCAGCGATTTCGATGGCACGCGCACCAGATCACCGCGCAGCGAATAGGACCAGGCGTGGTAAGGGCAGGTGATGAGCCGCGCCTTCAGCCGGCCTTCGCTCTGCTGGCAAAGCTGCGAGCCACGATGCCGGCAGGTGTTGTGGAAGGCGCGCAATTCGCCGGTCTCGTCGCGCAGCACGACGACCTCCTGCGTGCCTATGCGGAACGTTCTGAAAGCCAGCGGCTGGGCAAGGTCGGCCTCGCGGCAGACCAGCAGCCAGTTGCGATATCAGATGGCCTCGAGATCGCGCTGGTAGGCTGCGATGTCCCAATAGGCCGATGACGGCAGCGTCGGCTCGGCCCGCGTCAGACCGTTGTAGGGACCGCGCTCATTCGGGCTGGGTTGCATGCCGGCTTCTTCCCCATCCGCCAGCCGACACCCGGCGGTAAAAATTGTCAATCGCGGCGCCGGCCGGGCAGCTTGGCGAGGCGGCGCATTCGCCACACGATCCGGCGGAATTTGGTTTGCCGGGCGCGGCGATTCTGCCTATAGTCGCTGATGTCGTCGGTTCCGTTTGGAACCAAGAGGGAATGCGGTGCGGGCGAAATTGTTTGCCCAATGCCGTGGCTGCCCCCGCAACTGTGTGCGGTAGTCCTCTCCATATGCCACTGAAGGTTCGCCTTCGGGAAGGTGGGGAAGGACGCTGATCCGCGAGCCAGGAGACCTGCCGGCGACAGGAAACTGACTTCTATGCCCTCGGGTGGAGGGCGAAAGGACAAGACATGAATACCGCTTCCGTCTCGCTCGGCGCTTCCGTCTCCTCGCAGTCGCGTTTCATGCAGCTGGCGCTTGCTGCATTCCTCGGCATTTTCGTCATGGGCTTTGTCGGCTTCTCGCATATCGATGCGGTCCACAATGCCGCGCACGACTATCGCCACTCGATGGGCTTTCCCTGCCACTGACAAGGGGCTGACATCATGACACTGTTTCGCAACGTCGTGTTCATCGCGGCGATCGCAGGGCTTGTGGCCGGCGTCGCTCTCGCCTGCATGCAGGCCTATGCCACGGTGCCGCTCATCCTGAAGGCCGAAGTCTACGAACAGGCCGGCGGCGGCCATGACCATGCCGCCGCACCTGCGGCACCGGTCGAAAACGCCGGGGGCACGATGGCTATGAGCAGCGCCGCGCCGGCTGAAGCAATGGCTCCGGCGGAGGACGAAGGCTGGGCGCCGGCCGACGGTTTCGAACGCTTTGCCTTCAGCGTCGTTGCCAATATCGTCACCGGTATCGGCTTTGCGCTGGTCCTGGTTGCGGTTTCGGAGTTCGCCGGCGGCATCGGCAATTGGCGTCAGGGCCTGTTCTGGGGGCTGGCCGGCTTTGCCGTGTTCACGCTGGCGCCGGGCCTCGGCCTGCCGCCGGAACTGCCGGCGATGCCGGCGGCCGACCTTGTCCAACGCCAGATCTGGTGGTGGGCAACAGTGGTGGCGACCGCGGCCGGTCTCGGCCTTATCGCCTTCCGCAGATCGCTGCCGCTGGCGGTCCTTGCGGTGGCGTTGATCGTCGCGCCGCATATCGTTGGCGCGCCGCAGCCCGACAGTTTCGAGACGGCGATCCCGGAAGGCCTGCACCACCAGTTCGTGGTGGCGGTGACGCTGACCAATCTGGTGTTCTGGCTGGTGCTCGGCGCGGTCGTCGGCGTGGTGCGCGGCCGCTTCACCGGCACGGCGACCAGCCTGCGCGACAGCTTTGCCTGACCGCGCTGCCGGGGCACTGACCCTTATCATCGGCGGTGCGCGCTCCGGCAAGAGCGCGCATGCCGAGAGGCTGGTGAGTGCCTGTCCGGCGCCGTGGAGCTATCTCGCGACGGCGCAAGCCTATGACGAGGAGATGCGCGAACGGATCGCGCTGCACCGCTCGCGCCGCGGTGCCGGCTGGACGACCATCGATGCGCCGCTCGACCTTGCCGGCGCGATCGAGGCGCTGCCTGACGGCCAGCCGGTGCTGATCGACTGCCTGACGCTGTGGCTGACCAACCATATGCTGGCCGAACATGATGTCGAGGCCGAATGCCGAAGGCTGGCGGATGTGCTGTCGCGGCCGCGTGGCCCCTGGTTCGTGGTGTCCAACGAGGTCGGCCAGGGCATCGTGCCGGACAATGCGCTGGCAAGACGGTTTCGCGACGCCGCCGGCCGGCTGAACCAAGACGTCGCCTCTGTCGCGGACATTGTGCTTTTGATGGTGGCGGGGCTGCCGCTCAGGGTGAAATGACATGGCTGATACCGACCACATCGATCCCAAGGACGAGGAACGCCACCGCGCCAAGATGGCCAAGCGCAAGGCGGTGCAGGACGCCGAGGTTGCAGCCAAGACGGTCGAGAAAGGGCTGTTGATCGTCAACACCGGTCCGGGCAAGGGCAAGACCACGGCCGCCTTCGGGCTGGCGCTCAGAATGCTCGGCTACGGCAAGCGCGTCGGCGTCGTCCAGTTCATCAAGGGCAAGTGGCACACCGGCGAGAAGGACGCCTTTGCTGCCTTCGGCGACCGCGTCGTCTGGCACGCGATGGGCGAGGGTTTTACCTGGGAGACGCAGGACCTGAAACGCGACATCGCGGCGGCCGAGGCCGCCTGGGCCAAGGCACTCGAGCTGATGGCCGAGCCGTCGATCAGCCTCGTGGTGCTTGACGAACTCAACATCGCGCTGCGTTACGACTATCTCGACCTCGAAAAGGTGGTCGCAGCGCTGAAGGCGCGTCGCGAGGGCCTGCATGTCGTCGTCACCGGCCGCAACGCCAAGCCGGCGCTGGTCGAGGCAGCCGACCTGGTCACCGAGATGGGCGTGACCAAGCACCACTTTGCCGCCGGCGTGAAGGCGCAGCAGGGGATAGAATTCTGAGGGCTTTGGCGATCAGGCAGAACGTTCAGAGGAAGATCCAACTCGGATGACGCTTGCCGAGGTTGCCCTCGACCTCTCAAGACCTGGGTTCCTCGCCCGCCGCGAAGCGGGGGAGAGGTGGCCGCGAAGCGGCCGGAGAGGGGGCCTTTCGTAGGGCGCAGTCCCCCTCTCCGTCTCGGCTTCGCCGAGCCACCTCTCCCCCACTTTCGTGGGGGCGAGGAACCCAAGCTGGAATAAAGCCGCGTTCCAACGCTGAAGGAGCAACTTTGTTCTTGCTTTGTGCCGGCAGCTATGCTACTAATTTGGTTATGGTGCTAATTGGCTCCAACGACCCGCC
>NZ_JAMYLH010000054.1:0-16882 GCF_040317925.1 Mesorhizobium sp. M1348
TTCGAGGTCGCGAACGTTTGCCGGGAAGTCGGGTGCTTGGAGCGTGCTGGGAATCATCGAGCCGGTGTTCCTGAAATGGGCATACAGACCGCCGGTCAATATGTCGTACCGGCTTTGCGGCATATTGAAAAGTTTTTAGAGTTTCTCCGCCGGGCCGCTGGCGCCAAAGCCCGTTATACCGATGAAAGTGCCAGCGGCGCCTTCTTGTCGAGCATGGCTTTGGCGGTCATCAGATCGTCACTTCGCTTTTTTAGTCCGCAGCCTAAATATACCAGCACCGAGCACAGCCCAAGTCACTGCAAACGCGCCAATGACGTTGCCGATCTTCTCGGGCAGTCCGCAAGGGCTAGCTGCTTCGTGGGCCACTACATCTCAATCAGGACGTAGGCGACACCAAAGACAATGCTCATTAGAACACCAAACCATGCCCACCCCTTCAATGCGGCGCGCACGTCCTCAGGCTCAGCGCCTTTCTGGTTATCGTAGTCGTCCATAATCAGATCCCAGGTTTGTCGATCGTTACTTGGTACAAAATCAATAGAGGATGAGCAACCCCAACCCTGCACGCTAAGCGTTCGCGCTCCTATCTTTCCTCGGAGAACGGCAACGGCCCTTTACATCGCATCTTATAATTTGACGCGGTCAGGGCATAACCACACTTGCATACGCGCAAGCTAGAGAAGCTCGAGAATTTCTCTCACAAGGTCCGTCTGGTCTGTTGACGATGCCGGAATATCTATCCAGCCTGAGACGTCCTTGCCTCCGGCTCGGCTAGACGCCGGAGGCCTGCTCTGCATTGTTCGAAAACTCATGACGATCATTGTGGCAGGAGTCCGCCGGCCGGTACGATTGCAAGGGTTCCTTCTCCTACTCGAACATGATGCGAGCGGCACCTCTTTTGGCGAGCAACATTCTCCGAGCTTCCTGGATCCGCTGAGCCTGTTGTTTGGTGTATGGACCCATTGGCCGGGTCTTTTCATCGCCGCGACGAACACGGCAATACCAGCGGCCGCTGTCCGAGAAGATTTCAACCAGGGTCGGTGCATCGTTAGCCGCCTGCTTGGCGACCTCGTCGACGAATTTCACGATCTTTGAATAACGCTGGGCGGGCGCAACCGTGTCCAAGCCACGGGTGACACCTAGTTCCTGCTGCTCTGTGGACATAGTCGAACTCCTTTCAGTCACAACCACATTCCGCTTCGCCATTCTGACTCTGACTTCCGCTTTTCGGAAGTCGAAGCTAGCTTGCCATTTGGCGCTCCATTTCCAGCTCGGCCTGCAGACTTTCAACGTCGCGGAAGATTGAGGCGACAGCCAGCGTGCGCCCTTCTCGTTTGAAGCGGAGCAGGCAATCTTTGGCGGCAATATCGCCGTCTACCGCGATCTCGTCCCACCGCTCGGCGTGACCGACATAGTTGATGGGAACATCGTAATGCTGGCTCCAGAAGAACGGCACGGCCTCGAATTTCTCACGATGGCCGAGCATGTTGAGCGCGGCAGCTTGCCCCTGCCTCTCTGCAACCACCCAGTGCTCGACCCGAATGTTCTCGCCACTATGAGGATCTGGCCACCGCGCAATGTCGCCGGCGGCGAATATGTCTGGTGCGCTCGTCTCCAGAAAGGCGTTCACGAGCACCCCGCGGTCAAGGATGAGCCCGGCCTTTTCCGCGAGGCCGATCCGCGGTCGCACGCCTATGCCGGCGACGACAAAGTCGGCTGCTAACGTGCCACCGCTGCTGAGCTTCACCTTTCTGCCATCGATGCTGCTCGCCGTGTCCTGAAGATGGAAAACAACCCCGTTCTCCTCATGGATAGTGCGGATGAAGTCACCCATTTGCGGACCCAGGACCCGCTCCATGGGCCGCTCATCCGGCGCCACGACATGAACTTCGATTTTGCGCGAGCGCAGGGCCGCAGCTACTTCCAGCCCAATGAAACTGGCACCAATCACGACAGCGATATGCGCCGTGGTGGCTCGCTCAATGATCGCCTTGCAATCTGCGAACGAGCGCAGTGCATAGACATGCGGCTGGTCTGCCCCGGGTAGGGTCAAGCGAACCGGTTCGGCCCCAGTCGCAAGAAGCAGCTTGTCGTAAGGAGTCGAGGTCCCGTCCGCGAGCACAACCTCGCGAGAACGTACGTCGATCCGAGCGACATTCGCATTAAGACGCAGGTCGATATTATTCTTTGAGTAGAAGCTTTCGCCACGCAACGGAATCCAGTCCTCCGGTGCCTTGCCGGCGAGGTAGTCCTTGGAAAAATTGGGCCGATCAACCGGCGGTGCTTCATCATTGCTGAGCATGACGATGCTGCCTTGATAGTGTTCGCGCCGCAACATTTCGGCCGCCGAGAAACCGGCTGCGCCGCCGCCGACGATGACGATCTTCTCCGGAACGGGGTCGGAGCCTTCAACGCGCGGCTTGGGGGCCGTCCGCTTGCGCTTCTCGCCCACGAATATCCGATCATCGCGTTGTTCCACCAACCAGCACGCGAGTGGCCTGAAGGCAGGCGTTCGCAAGGCTTCGCCTGTACGCAAATCAAAGCACGCGTGATGCCACGGACACCGGACGGAGTCTTCCACCACAAGGCCGTCGACGAGCGGCCCGCCGTAATGCGTGCAAGTCGCCCCGACGGCGAAGATCTCGGCCCCGCGGCGCACCAGCAGCACCTGCTCATTGCCGCAATGGCCGACCAGCTTTCCACCGTCGGGAAGATCGGCGAACGCGATGCCCTGGACCAGGTCTGGTCCGATTACCTCGGTAGGGTGCACAGCCATTTTCTTCTCCTTGGCGATTTCGAGAAAATCGCATCCAGGGGAGCGGCGACAGGCACATCAGCCTCTCAGCGCACAAAGCCAGCGCGTCTTCGAATTCTCGATTTCGCTTTCGCCCGACTAGAGCGAAACTCGCGCCCCACGGCTCAATTTCCCGCCATTCCCGACATCATGCAAACGAATTTAATCTGCAATTGAGTGCAAGTTTTATGATAGCTCTCTGCATGCCCTCGCCCGGGCAATTACAGGATCGTTTGCCCCGCCTTCTCCCAGTCGGCAAGAAAGGACTCGAGGCCCTTGTCGGTGAGCGGGTGTTTGGCGAGGTTTCTGAGTACTGCGGGCGGTACGGTTGCGATATCGGCGCCCGCCATTGCCGCCAGTTTGACATGCAGAGGCGTGCGAATAGAGGACGCCAGGATTTCAGTCGTGAACGCTTGATCGTTGTCATAGATCGTGCGGATTTCTCGGATCACCTCCATGCCATCCAGACCGAGATCGTCAAGTCTGCCGACGAATGGTGAAATGAAGGTCGCGCCTGCCTTTGCCGCGAGCAGTGCCTGGTTGGCCGAAAAGCACAGGGTGACATTGACCTTGTGTCCGAGCTGACTGAGCGCCCGGCAAGCCCTGAATCCATCCCAGGTGGACGGCACCTTGACAGCCACATTGGTCGCAATGCCGGCCAAGCGCTGTCCCTCGGCGACCATACCGTCAAAGTCGATGGCCGTGACTTCCGCTGAAACCGGGCCCTCGATCGTCTGGCCAATCTCCTGGATCACATCTCTGATCGGTCGGCCAGTCTTTGCGATAAGGGACGGGTTTGTGGTTACCCCGTCGAGAATTCCAGCGGCAGCAAGCTCTCGAATTTCAGATATATCGGCGGTATCGACAAAGAATTTCATTGTCTTTCTCCTCAACTGAGCCCGCCCATCGATGATTGGATGAATTTTCCTTGGTTTGGTTCCGGGAGACGGGTTTGTTGTCGCTGTCGAGACCGCACGCCTACGTCTTTGGCAACGGAGGAGCGATGCGGCGTCTTCATCGCTGTCTCAGCAAAAGCTCTCTAAGGACGACGGCATCGTTGTGGGTCTCGTCATGAGCCGAGTAGACGAGTGTGACGGTGCCCTCCCGTATCATCTCGCGCAGCCGGTCAAGCTCACCGCGATGCTCCTGGATTTCCGCCGCATACCGCCGGCGGAATTCCGACCAGCGGGCTGGATCGTGTCCGAACCATTTCCGAAGCTCGGTGCTTGGCGCGAGGTCCTTCACCCAATGGTCGATGGCCGCTTCGGTCTTCTTGACCCCACGCGGCCAAAGCCGGTCAATCAATACGCGCTTGCCATCGCCGGCAGCAGGCCTCTCATATGCCCTCTTCAATCTTACTCTCTCGTTGAAGATTTCTTCGCTCATCGAGATCCTGTCCCGTCCATGTCTGTGTCGTTGACGGCATCGAGAAGGCTGGCGTATTTGCTCCTCAGGATTTCTTCGTCGACCGCATCCGACACGAATACGAAGATGTCGCCGCGATATCGCTCGATCCAGTGATGGCCGGCGCCGCGGCTACGCAGGTAGCTGCCGATCTGTTTGATCGTGGAATCCCCCAGACCCTTGTGCAGGAGAAATTTCATCAAGGTTGCACTTTGCCCAGGGACAGCTTCCCGTCTGGTCAGGGGCCGACCTTCTGGCCCCGAGCGTTGAACTGTTTCAGATAGGCGATGACGTCGGCGATCTCCTGGTCCTTGCTGAGACCGGCAAACGCCATCTTTGTGCCGGGCACCAGTTTGCGCGGCGCCCTGAGATAGGTCGTCAGCGTCGGTTCATCCCAGGTCAGACCCGAATTCTTGTTCGCCGAGGAATAGCTGTAATCGGGATACTCACCGGCCGTTCGGCCGACGACGCCATTCAAGGCCGGGCCCACTCCGTTCTTTGCCTCAAGGCCGACCTTGTGGCAGGCCATGCATCTCTTGAAGACGACGGCGCCGGCTTCGGCATTGCCGGAAGATGTGTCCTGCGCATGGGCCGAACCGACTGCAGTGAGAATCGCGGTTGCCAATCCAGGCATGGTCCATTTCATGTTTGCTGCTTTCAACGAGCACGGGTTGGTTCTGGCCGAACTGGCCGGGGCAATATGGTACGAAACATCCCTGGAGTCCCGGATCCGGATCCAAACCGCCGGATCCGCATCCGATTGATGTCGCCTCAGGAGGGAACAAGTGGGCCGGGACTCTTCAGATACTGGTTCTTGATCGCATCCACCGCCCAGTAGGCAAGAGCGCCTACGGGTCCGGTCGGGTTCTTCCCCGCGTTCTGGGGAAACACGCAAGCGCCGGTGACGAACACGTTCGGGACATCCCAGACCTGAAGGTATTTGTTCAGAACACTGGTGCTCGGGTCGGCTCCGAAGACTGCCCCGCCTGTGTTGTGTGTGCTCTGGTAAGGCACGATCGAATAAGGCACCGGGGGAATGCTCCGATCGACCTTGGTCGCACCCATCTCCTTGGCGATCGTCACGCAGATGTCGGCCTGAGCGTTCATCTGCTTTACCTCGTTGTCCTGGAAATCGAACGTCATCCTCATCAGCGGACGTCCGAAAACGTCGGTGTAGGTCGGATCGAGGCTCAAATAGTTCTGCCGGTACGCCATTACCGCGCCTTGGTTGCCAATGCTGGCCGCGTGGTCATAATTGTCGACCACTGCCTCCTTCCAGTCGGAGCCCCAGCGCGGCGTGCCCCGCGGCGTGGGATGCGACTGGATCGGCCTGGCGCCCGAGTTGCTGCAGCTGATGCCGCCGCCACCGATGTAGCCGGCCTTCTCGAAATCGTAGTTGTCGCCGTTGAAATCATCCATGCAGGTGCCGAGCGCGCCGGCCCCCATGAAGCGATTCAGGATGGTTTCTTTGTCGAAGAAGGCGGTAGCCCCGCCACCGCACTGATAGGCATAGTTGCGGCCGACCACGCCCTTGCCCGTTGCCGGATCATAAGGCACGCCAATGCCCGATTGCAGCAGCAGGTTGACGTTGCCGAGCGCATAGGCCGACAGGATGATGAGGTCGGCAGGCTGTTCGAACTCCCGCCCTCGTGCGTCGAGATAGGTGACGCTGACTGCCTTCTTGCGGGTCGAGTCGAGATTGACCTTCAGCACGATCGAGTTGGTGCGCAACTCGAAATTGGGGTTCTCCAGCGCCAGCGGAATGACGGTGAAATGCGGGCTCGCCTTGGCATTCGCCTCGCAGCCGAAGCGCTCGCAGAAGCCACAATAGTGACACTGGCCGAAGGCCACGCCATCGGGATTGACATAGTCCCGCGACGCGTTTGAGGAAGGATTGGGGAAAGGGTGATAGCCAAGATTGCGGGCCGCTTTCTCGAACATCAGCATGCTTTGCGCCGCAATCATCGGCGGATTGGGGTACTCGTCCTTTCGCGATCCCTCGAAGATGTTGCCGCCGTCGATCTTCCGACCGTTGATGTTGCCGGCCTTGCCGGAGGTGCCGCAGGTCTTTTCGAACTTGTCGTAATAGGGCTCGAGATCATCATAGGTGATCGGCCAGTCCTGCAGCTGCATATCTGAAGGGATGATCTTTTCGCCGTATTTTTCGATCGTGCGGGCGCGCGCCTGATGATCCCATTCGAGCCAGCGCCAGGTGACGCCGTTCCAGTGCACGCCGGCGCCGCCAACGCCCTGGCCGGGCAGGAACGAGCCGAGCTGGCGCATCGGCAGCGCCGTTTGCGCTTCACCATTGCGGAAGGTGATGGTTTCCCGCCGCACGTTCTGCATGAGGTCGTGTCGGGCGGCGTAGCGCAGTTCGTCATGGATCTGCGGGTCGATGAAGTCCGGATTGGTGTCACGCGGGCCTCCCCTTTCTAGAGCGACGATTTTCAGCTTGGTCGATGCAAGCTCCTTGGCAATGATGCCGCCCGTCCAGCCAAGACCGACAATCAGGACATCGACTGCGTTGAGTTTGGTAGCCATGCTACAGTCTCCTTCGTCTTCTTTCGTCGATTAAACGAGATCCTGAATTCCCTTCGGTTCAGCCGCATAGGCCTTGTTCCGAAATGGTTCTATCTTGTCCATGTACATGGCGTCGGCGCCTGGGAAACCGATCATCTTCCAGGCCGCCCTGTCCTTGTTTCCGCCATATATCGGGTCAGCGAAATAACCCTCGATCGTGACCTGAAGCAGAAGCCCGAAGAAGGTGGCGGTCGGCACTGTTGGAAGATCGATCTTCTTGGTGTCGAGATCGGCCATCACCGCGGCGCGATCTTTTGCCGAAAGGCCCTCGAAGGTGTTCTTGTGGTTTTTCTGCACTTAGGCGCTGACGTCGGCGATGCCGGCCCGGATCAGTTCCGATGGCGTCATCGGCAATTGATAACCTTGCTCGCGCGTACCTTCCCCAAATGGCCCTTCCAGATACAGCCGGTCGCCCTTGCCGTACCCGCCGGCCATTTGTCTATCGATGTAGATCGCAACGCCGAGTTCCTTGGCGCCAGGGCCTGTTGAATCGCTCGGAATCAGTGTGTCGACCGCGGCCTCGATGAAGGCGGACTCGTCGACATTGAAGAATTCATAAGCCGAGCCGCCTGCATCGGATTTCGAGGCGTCGCTTGTGTGATGATGCGGCTGTCCGGTCGCCGCGGCCATCATTTCGGTCGCCGATGCGGACCCACCCAGCGGCAGGGTACTCGCCGCCGCGCCTGCCGCACCGAAGAGCTTCAGAAAGTCGCGACGCCCCACGTCTTCTTGGTTCTTGTCTTTCGCCGACATGATTTCTCCTGTGACGCTGCTGGCAAAACGATGGGTCAGGATGGAGAGAGCTTGCGCCCGCTCCAACCGGCGCTGCGCAGCATCCAGCGCTAGGCTTGGTGGAATTCTTCGAGGTAATACTCATACTAACTATGTGGCAAACGAAATTGATTGACATTTAAATGCAAATTTTATGCTATATCCGTGATGGACATCGAACTCGCCCGCACCTTTATCGAGATCGTATCGACCGGCAGTTTCATTCGGGCCTCCGAGCGCTTGAATGTTGCGCAGACGACGGTAAGCGCACGAATCCGCAACCTCGAGCATCAACTGGGCCGGGCCCTTTTTGTCCGCCACAAAGGCGGAGCTTCGCTGACCCCGGCCGGCGAGCAATTTCTGCGCCACGCCCCGATGTTCATCCAACTATGGCAACGTACACTTCACCAGGTTGCCGTGCCGCCGGGACGCCGGGCTGTTCTGACGGTGGGCAGCGAAGTCAGCCTTGCGCAACCTCTGCTGCTTGATTGGGTCCGATGGATGCGCGGCTCGCTTCAGGATATTGCGCTTCGAGTGCACGTTGATGTGCCGCAGGATTTGATCAATCAGGTCGCGTCGGGAATGGTCGACTTAGCCATCATGTACGCGCCCCCGCACAGACCGGGTTTGAAGATCGATCTGCTTCTGGAAGAAAAACTTGTTCTCGTGACTACCAATTCCGAAGCACGCCTCCTGGACGAATCCGACTATGTTTACATGGATTGGGGGCCGGATTTTGGGCTTCACCACGGGATGAATTTCCCAAGCGCTGCGCCGGATCTTTCTTTCGATCTCGGTCCGCTCGCACTGAACTATGTTCTAGCGACCGGCGGCTCCGGATATTTCAGGATGAGTTCTGTGCAGCCTCACATAGAAGCCGGCCGGCTGCATCTTGTGCCTGAGATGCCGCAGTTCTCCTATCCGGTCTATGCGGTGCAATCGGCAAGTGCGGACGAGAGCGTAGTTGGTCCAGCGCTGACGGGATTGCATTCCGTCGCAAGCGGCGACATCAAATTGTGAGAGTTCTCGTGGGACGTCTAAATGTCCGACGGGACTGACGGGAACAGAAGGTCGACCGTTGTTCCAATCCCTCGTTCGCTCTTTATCCGGATCCGACCACCAACCATCTGGGTCAGTGCCTGCACTTGTGGCATCCCTATCCCGGTACCCTTCTCACCCTTCGTCGTGAAGAATGGATCAAACACCTTCCGCAAGACTTCAGGAGCCATGCCGCAACCGTGGTCTTTGACGCGAACGCATGCGTAGGTTCCAGGGCCGGGCGGGTCAGGTGTCGCGGTTGTCTGCACCAATCGTTCGGTGATGACGCGGATCTCCCCGCCACTTGGCATCGCATCTCGTGCGTTCATGACGAGATTAAGCACTGTGCTGTCGAAAAGTGCGTGATCGATCAAACAGTCTGGGACACCGGAACCAAGCTCCAGCCTGACGCGGACATCGGCTCCCGCGCCATACCTCAGGAAAGGCTCGAAAGACGTGAGGAACTCATTCAAATTGCCAGCGTGGATATCGAGTTCCTGATGCTTCGCGAAGGTCAATAGCTGTGACGTTAGCTCGATCCCTCGATCGATTCCTTCCCGCGCTGCCGCAATGTAGGCACGAACCCTTTCGGGCTCGTCGGCTCTTCGCTCAGCGAGCCCGAGCCCGGATTCTATTACTGCCAGGAGGTTTCTGAAGTCATGGGCAATGCCGCCAGTCATCTCGCCCAAGGCGGCAAGCCGGTGCGTTGCACGCTCGCGTTGCTCGGCAGCAGTTCGGGCATCGAGAGGCGCGTCCGGTACTTGGGTGCGCGCGTCGCGTCCGGCCTGAGATGATGGTTGAGTTTCACACGCAAACACGCAGCCTGTCATGAAAGTCCCCTCACTCACGACACCCAAGGAGCTCTCGCCCCGTTTGGCATCTTCGGTCGCTTTTGTTGCGGAGGGCCGCGCCTTTCATGCGCATGATCTAAGCGCGCCGGACGACCCTTTTCGTCATGATGTCTTCGACAGTCGGGAATGCCTTTAGGGCCTCCTCCGGTAGGTCGCCATTTGCTCCGACCATTTCAGCCCAGCCATGTGCCTCTGGTTCGCCGACGATAACACGGCCGACCATTCCAGCATGCTCATGCGGGATACAGTAATAGTCGTAGACCCCCCGCTCGGTGAAGGTAATCGAAAAGCTTTCCTTGGGCAGGAGGTAGTCGGAATCCCACGATTTTGCCGTCTTGGGCATGCGAAGCGGTCGCCCGAAGTTTGCCGGATTGTACGCCGTCGTCGTGTGCGAATTGCCAGGATTGAGGTTGGTCCATCGGACCGTCTGCCCTGGCTTGATCAGAATGCCGATCGGGTCGAACCAGACTTGCGAACCGTCGTCGCGCCCTTGCATCCGGATTTGGATCGCCTCGCCGGCCCATACTGCCACAGAAGAGAGCGAGAGGGGGGGGGGCCCCCGGCCGCCCCCCCGCGGTTAGTATCTCACGACGCGTGAGTGTCATTTGGCGACCTGGGCCTCGTCAGCGGCCGAGACATGCCACAGCACGACGTGGACATGCGGCTCTTCGACTCCCGGATGGCCGGCATTGTAGTAGACATCGACATGGTCGACATTGCCTCCGGGTGAAGCGAGATCGTCAAAACGCTTGTCTGGATTGAGGTCCTTGGTCGGCAGCATATAAATCGTGCTGACAAGCTTACCGTCGTGGTCATAGGCAAGGAATGGTCCGGCCGGCAATGTCGTCGGATCGACGAAGAGTTGGCCCATGCCCGGCAGGAAGTCGAGCAGCTTCACAAGCTTGCTGACCTGCTGGTAGGGCGCGGCTGGCGGAGATTTGGTAACCTCATCCGCCGCCATGGCGCAAAGCGAACTCCCCGTCGTCAGGGCAACTGCGAGGACGAGTTTCTTCATCACGGATCTCCTTGTTGAAATAAAGCCGCGCTGGCCGAAGATCTGGAAGGCCGTTTTGAAAAAGCGATTTCCATTTTCGACACGACCTGTTCGCGCCCGCCCAGCAAGCAGCAGACTGTTTCGCTCGTCAAACGAAATTAACTGGCATTTCAATGCATTATTTCTGCTGCTCGGGTGCGCACTGTTTGCTTGATTTCGAAAAAAACCTTCACTACCTCTGAATTGCCATGAATATTTTCAGCCTCGATTTCCGGCGGGAGCCGAAGCGCTTAAAAACGGGCCTTTAGCCCGGACGCGAGAAGGCCCTGGCTTCGCGTCCGGGGGTAGCCAGGATTTCCACTTATCCCGCGGTGCATTCTGCCTGCCTAAGCAGTGCGGCTGCACTCCCATTTTGCGATTCCGGTTGGGATCGACATTGAGGTTGACCCCGATGATCTGCCCCATCCTGTCAGAAGAAGACATTTCGCTTGATCTTGTGACAAAGGGAAAGCAGTCAGCCCTGTCAAAAATTGCGATCAGGATTGCGCGAAGGACCGGGCTGGATGAGCAGATGGTTCTTCGTGGCCTTTTCGACCGCGAGTATCGCGGCTCGACGGGCTTAGGTCGTGGGGTCGCGATCCCTCACGCTCTACTTGGCACAATCTCTTCGCCTGCCGCGTCTTTGACACGTCTGGCCAAGCCCATCGATTTCGACGGCCCCGACGACGATCCTGTTGATCTCATTTACACGGTACTCTGGCCGCGCTCTGCCACTTCCGCCTTCCTCCCTGCCCTTTCGCAAATTTGTCGTCTCCTCCAGGCATCTCAGGTTCGGGAGCGACTCCGATCGGCACGCTCATCCGATGAGGCGTTGGCCTTTCTCGAAAATGGGTCACATCGGAGAATTTCCGCCAATTTGCCTACTGCCCGGGTCGGGCCTAGCGTGATGATGTCCACGCAGTTCAGCAATGCCCAGGTCGGACAGGCCTACCTTTGGTCCGAACCCTCCGTCGGAGAATAACATAGATTGACAATCTATCTTTTATAGAGGATGCCTCAAGGAGCGAACCCAACGGCTTGAACCGGCTTGCACGGGAGAAAAGCAGGAGCTGCAGATGAGCGAGGATGGTCGAAGCACGAGAACGATCGTAGTCGATGGCGTTCCGCTGCCGGACCTGCTCGACGAGACAATGATCCGCGGCGTGGTGCATGGTTTTTATGATGAAATTCATCGCGATGACCTTCTCGGCCCCATTTTCCACGATCAGATCGAGCCGGACCGATGGCCACAGCATCTTGCGAAGATGTGCGACTTCTGGTCTGCGACGTTACTTCGAACGTCCCGATATGAAGGCCGGCCACTGCCACCACATCTGGCCATAGCCGGCCTCGGCTCGGCGCATTTCCGTCGCTGGCTACAGTTGTTTCGCACAACGGTGCGCCGCATCTGCCCGCCCGAGGTGGCAGCGCTTTTTATGGAGCGCGCTCTGCGCATCGCTCACAGTTTCCGTCTCGCGATCGCCTTCAATCGCGGCGAGACCACGATCGGCATCGAACCCATCGTTGAGAAGGACCTGTGATGCAGGATTGGTTTGTGAGGGTTTCCACAAACGCGCAGCGATCGACGGAAGGAGACATCCATGCGGCTTACAGCTTTCTCGGACTATGCATTGCGGCTGCTGATGTACACGGCCTCTGCCGGTGGCCGGGTCATAACGATCGAGGAAGCTGCGCGTAGCTTTACCGTGTCGAAGACGCATCTCAACAAGGTCGCCAACACGCTGACCCGCAGCGGCTATCTGAAGGCGATCCGTGGCCGTTCCGGTGGTCTCGTTCTGGGGCGCCGGCCCGAGTTGATCCGGATCGGCGATGTCGTGCGATTGACCGAGCCGGATTTCGCACTGGTTGAGTGTTTCTCCACTGCAAACCAGTGCATATTGACCGGCTCTTGCAAGCTTTCAAGCATGTTTGGCGAAGCGATAGCATCCTTTCAGAACACTCTTGACCGCTATACGCTGGCCGACATCACACTGATGCCGGAAGACTTCATTGGCGGTCCAATACTATCGGTGCGCACCGGGGTGGCACGCAACGGGGCGTAGTATTACGTGGTTTCTAGGCTTGCTGCTTTACTCGGATGGAGATGAGTCATGGCCGAATCAAAGAAGAACGACAAGCCGCTAACGAAGGAGATTGATTCTGGTATCGACCCCGACAACAGTCTAATGCCAATGCTTATCGGTGGGCTTGTCCTGATAGTCCTCGGCGCGATCATCGTTATGATGTTTGTCTAGTTTCGCAACGACGGCGTGTGGTGCTGTCGAAAACGTTTATGCCTGCAGGCTAAGCGCCCACATGCGAGTTTTGTTGAACGATCAAGTGCGACACTCTCGTGATAGTTCTCGCCAGCGGTAGAGCAGTAAGGAATCCCTGGCGCTATCGAATGTTCCTCATCCCTGCCAACTTGAGCTTCTCGACGCACCGCGAGCAACGAAACGCGGCCGCCCTGTCGGTCGAAACCCATGAGCAGCAGCAGGGCCGTATGGGCTTGCTCCATTTAGCCCCCCGAAATGCCAAGCTTGAAAGGTAGAGCAATTTCGGCTTCTGTCGCTCCTTATGGACTACAATGAAGCGTTCTTTACTTGCGATGCTGGTGGGAGTTACGATCTTTACTGCTGACCCCCGAGCAGCAGTGGATCCCAGGTACAAGGCAGAACAGAGCGCCCTGATTAAATGCAATCTGTTGTGGTCGGCAAAGCTATCAGTTCAGCCCGGCGATCCGTACTCGTTAGCCAGAAAGGCGCAGCAATATGCCGGCGATAGTTACGAGCCAAAACTGCCGCGCCGATGAGCGCTCACAGCCCCAGTCCCCGCTTTCTGCCGAAGCTCCAGTCGATACCGCCGCTGCTTTGCACGAACCCGCTGATGTGCTGGCCGATGCGCTTGTCGAGCATCGGCTGCCAGGGCATCAGTTGAAACCCGAGCCCGTCGTCCAACATGGCGAAGCGCCCGCTGGCAAGACCGACCGAGCCAAGCAGCGTGCCGCCGACATGATCACCGGGCTGCACGGGCGTGAAGATGAGGCCACGCGCAGCGGCCATCTCCTTGCCGACCCGCGTGACCTCCTGGCGCTCCAGCGTAGCAATAAGGTCGCGCGCGAAGGTAATGGTCCCGCTCCCCGCGTCGCGTTCGGCATGGGCCATCCCGACGAGCTGGGCAGCCCGTTTGTCGAGCGCGTTATCGACGTCGAGACCAAAGCCTGACCGGACCAGCGGCACAGGGCTTTTGGCCGTAAGCTCCTGGTCGAGCCAGGTGGCGCCATCGCTGCCGACCTGCGCGTCAAGATCGAGGGTCGAGAGCACGCGGACGGAGAAGTCCTTGCCGCGGTCGCGGGCATCGTAGGCGATGCCGCGCTCGGACAGGTCTTTTGGAATGCGCCAGTGGTCTTCGTCGATGCGTTCGACGTGGCCGGCGCGGCGTAGCGCTTCGAGACGACGGACATGGAAACGGACGAAGGCGTCCGGATCCTCGCCCTGCTCCAAAAAAGTCTCGCGGATAGCCTCCAGGTGCTGGCTCGGCCGATAGATGCCATCCTCATTCGCTACGCTGCTGATGTTGCGGTCAGCCGCACGCGGCTCTTCCTTCGGCTGGATCGGATCGAGCGCCAGGATATGGCCGCGCTGAATGTCTTCGAGTTTTGCCGCATCCGCCGTCTCGACATAGTGCGTGCGCCCATCGATGCCATCGATGACGAGCGACAGCCTGTCGCTCATCTCGTCGCCGGCAAGACCCTTGGCGAGCACGCGGCCGACGACCGGTTCGGTGATTGTCCGCCTGTGCATGACATATTGCGCCGCACCCCGCTCGTGGGCGAGGCCGTGCTCCTCGAGCGCCCGGTGCATGGTCTTGATGATGTCGTTGCGTTCGCCAAGCGCCCGCAGCGTGCTTTCGGTCCTGTCGGAGACGACCCACCGGCCGGGCTCGATCTCGCTCGCCAGGCCGAAGCGCTCCAGCCTCTTTGCCCGATCGATCAGCAGGTAGCGGTTGCTGGAAATGGTGTAGCTGTCGCTGGCCTTGGGACGCAGATCGACAACATCGTGTTCCTGCTGTTCGGCGACCAGCATGCGGTCGAGTCGGGTCAGCCGTTCGGCGTCGACTTCGTTGGCCAGCTTGCGGGCGACCTCGAGCTCGCTTTGTAGCCCGAGTTCCCGTTCCACCAGTTCGCCTGCCCGGTGGCGGATGCCGTGGGCGATGTAGTCGCCGGCGATGTTCAGGATCTTGCCGTCATCGGTGACGCCGCGCACCAGGATATGGGTGTGCGGATGACCGGTGTTGTGGTGGTCGACGGCGATCCAGTCGAGGCGCGTGTTAAGGTCGGTTTCCATCTGCTGCATGAGATCGCGAGTGAAGGAGCGGAGGTCCTCCATGTCTGCGGCATCCTCCGGTGCGACGATGAAGCGGAACTGATGCCGGTCGCCGCGGCCGCGCTCGACAAATGCTCTGCCGTCGGCCTCGTCGTCGACGGCAGAGTACACCCTGCCCTTCTCGCCGTCCCTGGTGACGCCGTCGCGCTGGAGATAGCGCAGATGCGCATCGACGGCCTTGCTGGTCGTCACGAACTTTTGGCCGCGCGTACTCCCCTTGCCTCGTCCCGGCAGCTTGACGACACGCCCCTTCACCACGACGCGGCGGGCGCGAAAGCGGATGCCGTTGCCGTCCTGCTTCCACCCGCCACGATCCTTCGGTAACGCTGCTGCCAGCTTGCCGCCGCGGCCGCGGGCGTTGAAGCGGCCACTCCCCTTCCCGGCACCGCTGCTTGCGCCGAGGCGATTGGGATTGCCGCCCTGCTTGCGGATGGCGATCTCGACCTGACGCACAAAGGGCAGCGTCCGCGAATTGAGCGGCGCGCCGCCATGCCGCGTCCGGCCGGTGCGAACCTGGAATCTGTCGCTGTCACGATCTGCCATGACGACAGCATCGGGAGTCAGATTTTGCGCTTCAAGATGGCCGGCGCGCAGAGCGTGCTACGGCGCGCAAAGACTTGCTGTGGCGTAGAATGGCCGATTGCACATCGCTGCGGCACGACAGTTTTACTTTTTAGATCAACAGCATAGCCATAGCCCGTGAGCCCCGCACCTCGCGTCATTTCTGCGTTGCGTCGGCACGCGCCGGAAAAACAATGTGCAGACAAGCACTTAGAGCGAAGCGAGGGCGAGCGCCAGCTCGCTTTATCTTGCTGTCCTAATCCACCCTCCGTAAGCGCCCGGTCCCTGCACCTACTCGGCTAGTGCAATTGAGCTTCATGTGGGTTTCCTTCGTCATGTGGAGGATCTCCGATGGCGGCTCGCCGCTCCTGGCCAAGGCCAACGGTCCTTACTGGTCGTCGCACGTCGCGAGCTGGTACCGCGGCAACCAGGCTGCACAGGAATACTGTCTCCGGGGCGATCTTTCGATCACCACATTCGAGCTGTGGATGCGCCATCTGGTGAGCGCGGATGACCTGCGCAAACGTGCGGAAAAGCTGCAGGGAATTTGCACCGGAAGAAGGCAGCACGTTTGCGCAAGAACGTGCCACCGAAGCGGCTCAAAAGGCCTCCACGCTATCGCTACAGCAGGCGCACGGACAGCGGCCCAATCGCTCTGCGGGCATTCTGGAGCATGCATTCGAGGTGATGAACTGGAGCGGCATGGGGCATGCCGAACATACTGCGGCGCTCGTCCTGTCGCCGCATGCGTTGCGGATCTGGCGGGATCGCCTAAATAATCCGGCGACGAAATGGACTGGCGATCCCTGCTTCATCTGAGTGCCCGAGCCCAATCAAGCAGCGCTGCTAATTGCGCGCGACGCAAATACCGCTTGACGCCGGACGCGGTCGACGGGCGATCGAACCGGCGCCGCTTCAGCGACAACCAGAAGCGGGCGATCGTGCAGGAGACGGAGAAGCCCGGCGTCGCCGTGGCGCAGGTCTGTCGCCGCCATGGCGTCGCCACCAGCATGGTGTTCCGCTGGCGGGTCGAGTTCGGCCTGACCGCTCGCAAGGCGCCGCAACTGACAACGGTGGTGCTTGCCGATGGCGCAGCAAAAGAGCTCCCGCGCTCGGGGCCTTGCGCTATCTGGTGCAGCCGCCCGACGGCATGGTGGCGATTGAGCTGGCTGATGGACGGCGCGTGTTTGCACCGGCCGGCAGTACTCCGGCTGCGGTAAAGCGGCAGCTCACTGGGAAGGAGAAGGCGTCATGATCGTCGTTCCGGCCGGCGTGAAAGTGCACCTGGCGCTCGGTCACACCGACATGCGAAAGGGGCTCGATGGCCTCGCCACGCTGATCCAGGAACATCCGAAGAAGGACCCGTTCTTATGCGTCGGGCGAGATTATGTGGCGGAGCCTTCCTGGTGCCAGCCTAGGCCCGCCGGTCCGGATTTTTCCGCCACATAATATTTAGATGCTGTTC
>NZ_JAMYLH010000055.1:0-16572 GCF_040317925.1 Mesorhizobium sp. M1348
TCAATCCGAATCCATCCCTGGCGGAGCAGTTCCAAATCCTTGCCGCGTGATTGGCCTCGTGTCAGACCTCTCTGCGCTCCCATTCAGCCGTTGCAACAAAACCTCCGCCAAGTGTTCTTGTCGCTTCGAAGCGACCAGATCGCGCTGCCGTACCTCAACTCCAGGAACTCCGGACAACGCCAGGTGCTGTGGAAGCTGCCGGTCTATGCGACGGTGAGCAATCTTCTCACCAATCCTGTTTATGCCGGCGCTTACGCCTTTGGCCGAACCGGAAGTCGGACGATAATCGAAAACGGCCGCAAGCGAATCGTGCGCGGCCGTCGCAAAGATCGTTCAGATTGGGCTGTCTTGCTCGTTGACCATCACGAAGGCTATTTGTCCTGGGCGGAGTTTGAAAGGAACCAACGGCTGATCGCTGACAATGCCAACGGCAAGGGCATGATGGTGCGCGGGCCGGTGCGCAAGGGGGAGGCTTTGCTCGCGGGCCTGCTGCGCTGCGGCCATTGCGGCCGCCGCCTGCTTGTCAGCTACAACGGCACCAAGGGCAATGTCGGCCGCTATAAGTGTGACGCCACCCGAAGCAACCCTGGCGGTGATCCCTGTATCTCGTTCGGCGCACTGCGCGTCGACGAAGCGGTGGGTGTCGCGATCGTGCGGTTGCTGCAGCCGCTCGGCGTTGAAGCGGCCATCCAAGCGATCACGCAGTGCGAGCACCAGTCTGGCGAAAAACAGCGCCAGATCGAGTTGGCGCTCGAACAGACGCGATATGAGGCAACCAGGGCGCACCGACAGTATGACACGGTCGACCCCGACAATCGTCTGGTAGCTAGCGAACTTGAGCGACGGTGGAATGGCGCCCTCGCGAGCGTACGCGCTCTCGAGGAAGAATTGGAGGCCCTGCTGCGACAGCGGCCGGCAGCTTTGGGCGTCGAGGAGCGCCAGCGTCTATTGCAAATGGGGGCCGATCTAGAGGCTGCCTGGCATCATCCGGCGGCCACTTCCGTCACGCGCAAGCGTATCGTCCGGGTCGTGTTGCGCGAGATCGTGGCACAGGTCGAGGGTGACGAGGTTCATTTGTTGTTGCATTGGCAGGGTGGCGATCACACCAGCCTGACGGTGAGAAAGAACCGGCGGGGTCAGACGCGATGGTGCGTCGAGCCTGAGACGGTGGAGTTGATCCGCGCCTGCGCACGAATGATGCCTGACAAGGCCATTGCCGGCATGCTCAACCGGATGGGAAAGCGGACAGGTCGATCGAATGGATGGACACAGTCGCGTGTGCGGGGCTTCCGCAATACGCACGACGTCGCGGTCTACAGGGATGGCGAATGGGCCGAGCGCGGCGAAGTCACGTTGACTGAAGCCGCCAGCATGCTCAATCTGAGCCCTGCGACGGTCCTTCGCCAGATTCGCGCCGGCATCATCCCTGCCCGGCAATATTGCATGGGCGCACCTTGGGTTATCAAACGAGGAAATATCGAAGATTCGCATCTGATCGAGCGGATCAAGTCGTGCTCCAAGGGGCCGCTATCATCAGATTCGGATCAGAAAACCCTTGTCTTTCAATAGCGTAGCGAGATGGGCATTATGACGTGGGACCAGGAGCACACGTTGCGCTGTCGTTCAGAGCGAGTGTCGATGATCCTGCCCGGTTCCGTCGTTCGCGCAATGTTGGGGCGCATTTCGGTCTTACGCCGCGCAGATACAGCTCGGGTGAAATTGATCTGGCGGGGAGGATCAGCAAGATGGGCGATCGCCACACGCGCCACATGCTCTACGTGGTCGCTCAGATCACCCTTCGACGAGACCAGGGTTTTTGGTCGTCGATGAAGGCGTGGGCAATGAAGATTGCGAAGAGCCGCGGCCTCGCGAAGGCGCGCGTTGCCCTTGCACGCCGGATTGCAGTCACCCTGCACAAGATGTGGCTGACGGGCGAGCCGTTCCGGTGGCAGAAAACGGCGCTTGCCAACGTCTAGTCGAGGATTTTGAACAATCGTATCCGCTGCGGCGGAAGTCCCGGCAAGGGACGAGTGAGGGTGAGAGCGACCGTCCGTTTGGTGTGCCGTCGGCCGACCAAGGAACGCCGTGAATAAGATGGCTCCACCCCTGCCCAGATGAACGCCATCCTGTGCCGGCCAAGCGCCGAGCACGAAGAGAAGACTGTTCCAGATCAACCAACGCCAAGGCGACAATGATGGAGAAAGTCGATGTAAATGAAAACCGCTTGACCAATGCCGGGACAGAGAAAACCGAATGTAATCCTTCAGCGTATGCGCTGTTCTCAGGCCACGGCCTTGAGCGGCATGGGTCTGTAGGCCCAAGGCAGCAGATCGTCGATCTGGCCTTGTGGATGGCCGGCGACGATCCGGGCGATCACGTCAACGAGGTAGGTGTGCGGCTCGACGCCGTTGAGCTTGCATGTTTATGCCGACCGCCGAACTATGCCGAGCGCCTCTTCCGATCATGGCGGTATGAAGCGCTTTGCCCGCCATTTCGACCAAGAACCGGTCGTTGACACTCGGCATAGTTCTATGCTCAAAGGGCGTTCAGGAACTCAAGAAGCCGGTCGTTTGGTCGAAATCGTTCGGCCTTTGCGCGTTCGTATGGCTTCAGCTTGGCAAGTGCGGATTCCTTCAGCTCAAGATGTGCGTGAAGATAAGTCAGCGTCGTTTCCATCGCCTCATGGCCCAGCCATAGGGCGATGACCGAACAATCGACGCCCGCCTGCAGCAGCTCCATGGCAGCGCTGTGCCTCAAAACATGGGGCGACACCCGCTTCGAGCGGAGGGTGACGCAGTGTTCGCGAGCCTTGGCGACATATTTGTTCAGCAGCGCCTGCACGCCGTCGGCGCTCAGCTTGCTGCCTTGCGTGTTCGGAAAGAGAGCCGTTGCGCCCCGCTTCCTGGGCTCGTTGAGCCAGCCCCGATGGGCTTGCTGTGCAACCTTGGTGAGCGGCGTACTTCGCTCCTTGCGGCCGTTGCCAACGCATCGCACGTGGGCACCGTGCCCCATCATCACCGAGTCCCGGTCGAGATCGATGATCTCCGAGACCCGCAGCCCCGTTTGCGCGGCCAGCAACAGCAGAGTGTGATCACGCCGTCTCAGCCATGTGCTGCGATCCGGACAGGCCAGGATCGCTTCAATCTCGGGCCTGGTGAGAAACTGAAGCTCTCGCTTGTCGCATCGCTTGCTCGGGATCGCGAGCACGCGTTGAATCTGAGCGCTATGGGCCGGCTCCTCGAACGACGCATATCTGAAGAAAGACCGAATGGCGGACGGGCGTCTCGCAGATAGTCGATAATCGCGTCGCCAGCGTCCTGGGGCAGCGGAAGCTGGACCTCGCGGCGTCCTTTGCCGCGGACACGCAAGGTTCCCTCGCGCCAGTCAATGTCGTCGAGGCGCATTCCCGAAATGTCGCCGGCGCGCAGGCCGAGACGTGCAAGTGGCAGAAGCACCGCGCGGTCGCGGATGCCCATTGGCGTCGTAACGTCGCACGACGCAATGACCCGCTCGACTTCCGCCGGGGAGATGTAGCGCGGCAAGGCCGACAACCGCCATTGCGGTACCGTCGGGATCGCATGATCAAGCCCCGGCCGGTATAGGCCTTGGGTTGCCAAATATCTGAGGTGAGCCCCGCAGCGCCATCGTCATTGTCTTGAGGTAAGCTGGCGAAGTTCGCTTGCCTTCATCCAGGATCGCTTGCCGAATAAGACGGGCATCGTAGTGCCTTGGATCGGGACCCAAAGCCGGAAGCAGCCGCATGACCATTCGGCCATGCCGACCGATTGTGCGCTCAGAAATGCCCCGGTGCCGTCTCAGCCAAATCTGGAATGCAAGGACTTGGTCGTCGTGGGCACGCGGCTCATCCTGCGTCAATGGCGTAACGACCTCGCATTCCGCCAGAAAGCTCACGAACCGCCGCGTCCGGTTCACGTATTTGGCGGACAGGCGATCGGCTCGTCGAACGCCGGGACAGCGGCATCGATGTCGCGCAAAGCGGCGAACCGTATCCTCGTGATCTCCGCGACAGCGATCTCGGCGCTTTGCAGCCAATGTCCGAAGTGACGAGCCGAGGCTTCGTAGCCTGACACCGTCAGCTGTGTCCCAGGCTCAACAATCGGCTCGTGAACGCTTCTACGAACGGTCGCAAGCCGCCCGGGTCCATCAATCGCGTGCATTCAAGCAGAACTTCCTTCGACTTTGACAATGTGGTCTCCTCTCGAGGTCAAATGACGTCGAGAGACGACAACAATTATGCCGAGCAAGAAAGCAGATAGAGTGTTCTAACACATTGGAATCAAAGGACGAAGCGGCCTTGGTTGCTGCGCACTCCGCATAATCCGGCGCTCCACATAATTGCGGAAGTCGACCGGCTTCGTCGCCACCATGACCTTGACCGCTCCCATTGGCCCGATCACGACATTGCCCTCAGCGCACGGATCACCGCTGCAACCGTCTTCGAATCCGCCCCACGACCTACCCGCATTGCGATACCGTCGATCTCGAGCTTGATCATACCAGCGTCTCGAGCCGATTCCCGCCTCCTGGGCTCTGCCGGATGCTTCGCCGCAGCCTTCGGGAGCGGCGCCGTCACCAGCGCGGGCACGAACATGGATTCCGATATCGCTGCCTCCTGCATCGGCGGGCGAGCAGCCCGACGCCAGGTGAACAATTGCTGCGGTGAAAGGCCATACCGGCGCGCCACTGCACAAACCGTCTCACCCGCCTCGTAGCTCTCCGCCACCATCCGGGCCTTCGCCTCCGGCGGCCACTCACGCCGACGACCTGAACCCGTGAAGATCTCCAGCCGACGGACCGGCTCCTCGTCCCTGGGCTTAAGCGTAAACTCTGAAATCGTCATATGTCGAAGCCCTCAAAGGCCTCCAGCATCGTCTCTTACATCTACGCGCGAAAGGTGCCACCCAAACAGCGCATACGATACGTGGTCGCCTGAAGCCGGAGAGTCCCGCGAATCTGCTCAAAAGTTGCGAACGCGCCAATCATGGTGTGTGGGATCCCGTCACGCGTCCGAGTGATTCGACAAAATCGCGAACTTCCACTCGCACATTTCACTCGCTACCTGGACGAATTGGCGTCGCTTAACACATGTACGCGCTGATCGCCGAGCAATGGGCACAGAAACTCGCGCGCCACATCCGCCTGGTGAGCCCCGATCGCGGTTTAGGGCGCGGCCACAATCAGGCGAGCTGGATCAGCGTCGCAGGCAGTCTTGGATTGTACCTTCCGACTCCCAGTGATCGTGATTGACTGACCTGATCTGCTGCGTTCTCCCTTCCAGAGTAAGGTGTGCTTCGGCGCGACACACTTGATCACAGCGCGCATCGCTACCCATTCCAGGATTCCCGCGCCCTAGGCGTAACAAAAAATAGCAGAGTCTACTATAGCTGGTTCAGGGTGTCCTCTTTGCAAACAGCGGCTACCGAGAGCCTTTCTGACGACATTGCTCTTTCATGCGATCGCAGGCATCGTTCCCCCGCCCCGCCCGAGCCTTCTTTGCAAAGACGGGTCGTTCGGTGCAACCTGCAATCAGATTTCGAAGATTACCCTTGGCAGGCGAGAGAATGTTTCGGCGCCGCTCTCGGTAACGCGAAAGCTTTCGCTGATCACATAGCCGAAGTCTTCGTCTATCCAATTTCCGAGCATCAGGTGAAAAGTCATGTTCGGACGAAGCACAGTCAGGTCATCTTCCTTGAGACTAGCCGTTGGTTCCAGCCATTCGATCCCTTGGGCGTAACCGCATCTAGTTTCTTTCTCAAAACCATGCTTTTTGAGCGTCTTGTTGAAAGCCGAAGCGACATCGGCACAAGTGGCACCGGGCTTGACCGCGGCAAGCGCAGCTTCCAACCCGGCTACCTCTCCCTCGTGAACTCGACGCAACTGCTCCGAAGGTTTGCCGATTGAGAGCGTCCGCATCAGCCCAGAGGTATACCCATGACGGACACCGCTAAACTCAAGGTTGACCTGCGAACCGTCGCGGAAAACATCTTCGGCCCACCTGATGTGCGGCGTGGCGGAACGCGGCGAGGCACATAAAAGAAAGTGCGATAGATCTGTGCCTGGCTTACCATTGGCACCCCGGATCAACGTCGAAACGATCTCTGCGGCAGCATCAGCCTCTCTTACGCCAGGGCGAATTACCTCTACCGCTCGCAACATCCCCGCATCGGTGATTGCGGACGCCTCTCGCATCACATCAATTTCGAGGTCGGACTTCGTCAGCCGGATCCAAGCGACTGCTTTGCTGAAATCCACAAAAGTGGCTTCTGGCATCCTGGTCCTGAATTTCTCTATCGCTTCCGGCCTGAGGGATCTTGATTCAATCCCCACCCCGCCCTTGGTAAGCCCGTCGTCATGCAGGAAGTCGATAATCGCATCATAACCGTCCGTGTTTGGGTTGGCGATAAGAGCTTCTGGATACCCAATAACTCGGCTGCTGTCGAAGAACATTTGATGAACCGCGCCCGGTGCATCGCAACGGCGGGTCACGAACGTCGGCTCCTCATCTTTCAAGGAAATTATAAGCGCTTCCGGGACGTAACCGGATTTAGCAGTGTATCCTGTAAGATAGGTAATATCGGCCGAAGTGTTTACCAGCAACGCATTGATCTGGCGTCGTTCCATTTCCGCCTTAACTGCGGACAGCCGTCGCAGATATTCCGTCCGTGGGAACGCCTGCGGCCCTTTTGCCATTGCCATTTGACTTTAACTCCTTTGTCGGATGTGGTCTTCAGTTGTTGTGTGACGGGCATGGACACGCACCCCACCGTCTTGTAAGCCGGGAAGCAGCGCAGGGGCCGCGACCGTGCCAAATTGCCATGCAACGATGCTCGCTTCAGCCATCCCCGTTTCGATGTGAATGATACCAAACGAAGCCAGCATTTCGGGCACGAACCTTGCCGTGTTGTTTAGCGGTATTCGAGCTCAGGATGGTGCTGAAGGTAGCGGCGCCACTCGGTTGCCTTGCTCTGCAGATTCCGAAATGTTTCGACTCTTGGCATTAAGTTCGCCTGTGTTGCTTCGATCATCTGACTGTCAATCGCAGACCGACTCGCGTCAAATTCAGTTTGCATATGTCATGATCTGGAAGCGAGATGCCCCGAAGGACGATCTGGGCCTTGACCCGGGGCTACGCAAGTAGTCTGCATTGGGTTTGCTTTTCGCGTGCCCTGCTTGGGTGAAGTCCCGAGGCATGGTGTAGGAGCGGCGACCTTCGGCGCCCGGTCTCGACTATTGGTCGCAGAAGGGCCTCAACAATCGCGCCGATAACCATCTTCCGTTTCGGAAAACGGGAACGAACCATTAAGGCCACCGATCGCCGCGAGCGTTGCAACGTTTCGTCTCCATGCACTCAGCTACCCGCAACTGCTTTTCAGTTCCCTCCCGCCGTGCTGCACAAACAGTTCGCTACCATCGCCTCGAGGCTTTCGATGCCTGGAAAAATTGCGGCCTACGTCGCCTGAAAACTAAAGACGCCTCAAGACTTCTCAAGCAGAGGGACTTAACGTGACAACACCACTTAAGCCCTTCACCCCATCCGCTCGGAAGCATGTGCGCCGGGCGATGGCGGGAAAACCACGGTGCGATCGCCGTTGAGGAAAGTGCGGTGCTGGATATGCGCATGGATGCTGCGGGCCAGTACCTGCGCTTCCACGTCACGTCCGATAGACACATAGTCGGCTGAGCTCTGCGCATGGGTAATGCGCGCCACATCCTGCTCGATGATCGGACCTTCATCCAAGTCAGCCGTCACATAGTGTGCGGTGGCGCCGATCAGCTTTACCCCGCGCTCGAAGGCCTGCTTATAGGGGTTAGCCCCTTTGAACGAAGGCAGAAACGAGTGGTGGATGTTGATGATGCGACCCGACATCTTCTGGCAGATCGCATCCGATAGGACCTGCATGTAGCGCGCGAGCACGATGAGCTCGGCGCGCGTCTCCTCTACAATCTCCATGATTCGGGCTTCGGCCTGCGGCTTGTTGGCTTTAGTGACGGGCACATGGTGGAAAGGCAGGTCGTGGTTGACGACCACCTTCTGGTAGTCGAGGTGGTTGGAGATGACGGCAACGATGTCGATGGGCAGGGCGCCGATGCGCCAGCGGTAGAGCAGGTCATTCAGGCAGTGACCGAAGCGCGAGACCATCAGGACGACCTTCATCTTCGCTTGGACGTCGTGAATGTCGAAGCTCATGTCGAAGTCATTTGCCACCTCGGCAAGGCCTTCTCGCAGTTCTTGCAGGCCACGCCCCTCCTCGCTGATGAAACTCATCCGCATGAAGAAGCGATCGGTTTCGGGATCGTCGTATTGTGCGCTGTCATTGATGTTGCAGCCGTTCTGAGCGAGAAAGCCCGCTAAGGCCGCGACGATGCCGCGCCGGCTGGTGCATGTCACGGTCAGAATATACTTGCTCATGGGTCCATCCAGAAAGAAATAGGTCCGGCCATCGCGGACGGGAGAAATGCGAGAGCAATCATGAAAGGACACGCCGTGTCGATCAGGCAGCTAATCCTTCGGGATCTTCCAGCCCGCTGATGCGGCAGCAGGCGGTCAGGGTGTTCGCAAGAAGACAAGCGATCGTCATCGGTCCGACGCCACCCGGCACGGGCGTCAGGGCGCCGGCGATCCCGGCGGCGCTGTCGCGCTGCACATCGCCAACGAGCCGCACCCGGTCTTCCCACTCGATCTGGTTGATGCCGACATCGATCACCACCGCACCCGGCTTGATGAAATCGCCGGTGATCATCTCTGCCCGCCCCACTGCGGCAACCAGAATGTCGGCCTGACGGCAGATCGCGGCAAGGTTTTCAGTCCGGCTATGGGCGATCGTCACGGTGCAGCTTTCGCGCAGCAGAAGCTGGGCCATCGGCTTGCCGACGATATTGGAGCGCCCGACCACCACGGCTTTACGGCCGGCCAGATTGCCGAAATGCTCGCGCGGAAGCATCAGGCAGCCGAGCGGCGTGCAAGGGATCATCGAGCGCTGGCCGGTTGCCAGCAGGCCGACATTCGTGACGTGGAAGCCGTCGACATCCTTGGCGGGATTGATCGCGTTGATGACCGCATCGGCATCGATATGCGGGGGCAGCGGCAGCTGCACCAGAATGCCGTGAACCGCCGGGTCGGCATTCAGTTGCGCGATCAGCGCCAGCAGCTCCACTTCGGCCGTTTGAGCGGGCAGCTTGTGCTCGAAAGTCGCCATGCCCGCTGCAACGGTCTGAACGCCCTTGTTGCGGACATAGACGGCGCTGGCCGGATCGTTTCCCACCAGCACCGCTGCCAATCCCGGCACTATGCCCTGTTCCGCCTTCAGTATGGCAACGGAAGCGGCAACCTTCTCGCGCAGGCGGGCGGCAAAGGCCTTTCCGTCGATCAGATGCGCGCTCATGGTTTTCTGTCTTCAATGCGCAGGATGTGACTTTTAAGCGCATGCCAGATCGAGCCGGCAGCCGAGCGCATGCCCAGGATCGCGATGTGATGAGCGGCGCGCCGGATCACGAACACGCTCATATGTTCCAGGCCGGTGCGCGTCGCCGAGCCAGACGGGAAACGGATCGGGTCGATGTTCACGAGCTTCGCCATCAACTGCAGAATCGGCGTTTCGCCGGCGGATGAGCGGATTTCGAAGGCTGCGAAGCCATCGCTCTGTTCGGTGGCGGAGCAGCCTGGACACAGAGCGGCAACCTCGGACGTAAAGTCGCTATCCGCTCGGTTTTGCCCTTCGACCATCCACTGATCCGGGCCCGTCCAGAACGCGGCGATCTCGTCGGATTGGGCCCACACGCCGGGCCCGGGCAAGTCTATGCCGCAGGGCTTGGGTTGCGTTGCGCCGCGGCGCAGGGCCAGCGAGGCGAGCGCCAGTTCGGTGTTCTCTTCGAGTTCGAGAGCGCCATGGTGGAGGCGGCGCGCCGTGTCGCGGCCAAGCGCGGTGATGGGCTTGAGGTCATGCACGCAGACGCTCTCCTTCCGGATCGACGAAGTGGGCGGAAACGACGCGCAGGCGAACGCTCTGATTCTGAATCGGATTGGCCGCGACGATCACCTCGCCCTGACGCGCCGCGCCATCCGCGAGGAAGCCCAGGCCGATGCTCGAGCCGACATGCGGGGAGAAGCAGGCCGAGGTGATCCAGCCCTGATCGGTTGCAGTTTCTTGCGTCGCCCCTTCCGCGAAGAGGTGCGAGCCGGCCACGACGGGCTCGGACGGGTCCACCGGCTGGAGTCCTATCAACACCCGCGTGTCGGCAAGCAGGCCCTCGCGCCGCGACATCAGCGCGCCGACGGAATCCTTCTTGGCCGAGACCATGCGGCCCATGCCCAGCATCTGCGCCGTGGTCTGGCCGTTCAGCTCGTTGCCGGCGGCGTGGCCCTTTTCGATGCGAAGCACGCCGAGCGCCTCCGTGCCGTAAGGGGTCGCGCCCAGATCCTGTCCCAATTCCACGAGACGGGCCATCAAGGCGTTTCCGTAGCGCGCGGGCACCGCGATCTCGTAAGCCAGTTCGCCAGAGAACGAGATGCGGAAAAGCCGCGCGCGCAAACCCCCGCAAACCGACAGGTTCGCGCAGGCCATGAAGGGGAAGGCCTCGTTCGAGAGATCGAACCCATCCACCATGCGTTCGAGCAGCTTGCGCGCATTGGGTCCTGCCACCGAAAACTGCGCCCAGGCATCGGTGGTGGAGATCAGCTGCACATCGAGTTCCGGCCATAAGCATTGCCGTGCGAACTCCATGTGGCGGTAGACCGTGCCGGCATTGGCAGTGGTGGTCGTCACCACATAATGGGTCTCGCCTAGGCGCGCGCAGGTGCCGTCGTCCCAGGCCTGCCCGTCCTCGCGCAGCATGAGGCCATAGCGGACCATGCCGGTCCTCAGGCTCTTCATGGCGTTGCAATAGAGACGGTCGAGGAATTCGGCCGCGTCCGCGCCCTGCACATCGACCTTGCCGAGCGTGGTCACGTCACAAATGCCGACGCCCTTGCGCGTCGCCAGCACCTCGCGGTCGACCGACTGCCGCCAGTGGGTCTCGCCAAGCCGCACGAAATATTGCGCGCGCATCCACTGACCAACTTCCACAAAGACGGCACCCTGGGACGTTGCCCATTGATGGCTGGGCGTCAGACGGCGCGGGCGGAAATGCGCTCCCGTGTTTCCTCCGCCGAGAACCGAGATCGAGACCGGCGTGTAAGGCGGGCGGAAGATGGTCGTGCCGGTTTCGGCGATCCCCTTGCCGGTCATTTCGGCCATCACGGCGAGGGCGGTGACATTGGCCGTCTTGCCTTGGTCGGTCGCCATGCCGAGCGTGGTCCAGCGCTTGAGATGCTCGACCGAGCGCATGTTCTCCTGGTGCGAAAGCTTGACGTCCTTGACCGTCACATCGTTCTGGAAGTCGATCCAGGCCCGGTGCTTGCCCGGTACATGCCAGAGCGGGCTCAGGTTTGCAGGCGCGTCTTCCGCAGCGGGCAGTTCGGGCAGCGTGGCGGCGATGCCAATTTCGTTCAGGGCACGGACAGCAGCTTCCGCGCCTGACACCAGTGCCGCATGAGTCGTGCCCCGGCCCGCTGCCGCACCGGCAACGATCATGCCTCCGGGCAGCTCGGTAGGCGGCACGAAGGTCTGCTGCGCCTCGTTCCAGACCGGACGGCCGCGCTGATGCGAGGCGAGGTGCACGTTCGGGTTCCAGCCGCCCGACACACCGAGCGCGCCGCACGCGATCCATTCCGTGCTGCCGCCGCGCGTGACTTCGATCGAGCGCAGGCCCAGCCGCCCCTTGGAGCCGCTGACCATGGCATCGCTGATGACGCGATACTGTCCCTTCGCTTCGACTCCGGCCCGCGAGTCCACGACTGCCGCGATCTCGACGCCGCGTGCGAGTAGGTCGAGTGCTGTGCGGTGGCCGTCATCACTGTTGGTGAAAATCGCAACGCGCTTGGCGGGGCTGACCGCCCAGCGATTGGCATAGGCGCGCAAGGCACCGCCCAACATGATGCCGGGCCGGTCATTGTCCTTGAATGGAATGTGCCGCTCGGTGGCGCCTGCCGCCAACATGGTGCGCTTGGCCGTGATGCGCCAAAGCGTTTGGTGTGGGCAGATGCCGGGGTTGGCACGGTGATCGGAAACGCGCTCGACCGCACCATAGACGCCATGGTCGAACGCGCCGAACACCGTGGTGCGAGGAAGAATGCGCAAATTAGGCAGGCTCGCGAACTCGGCTACGACTGCTGCGATCCATTCCGTGGCGGGCCGGTCGTCCAGCGAATGGCTCTCGGCCAGCAGCCGCCCGCCCAGGCGATGGTCCTCGTCCACAAGGATGACCTGTGTTCCGGCACGCGCGGCGGTCAGTGCGGCTGCAAGGCCTGCCGCGCCCGCGCCGACCACGAGCAGGTCACAATGCAGGAATCCTTTGTCGTAAGGGTCGGGATCGGCTTCCATCGACAGCCTACCCAAACCCGCCGCGCGGCGGATCGCCGGCTCGTAGAGCTTTTCCCAGAAGGCGCGCGGCCACATGAAGGTCTTGTAGTAGAAGCCTGCCGTGAGGAAATTTGCGAAAAGGTCGTTGACCGCCATCGCGTCGAAGCGGAGCGAAGGCCAGCGATTCTGGCTCTGCGCTTCGAGCCCGTCGAACAGCTCGGCCATCGTGGCGCGCGTGTTGGGCTCGCGCCGCGCGCCGCTGCGCAACTCCACCAGCGCGTTGGGCTCCTCGGAGGCCGACGCGATTAGCCCGCGCGGACGGTGATATTTGAACGAGCGGCCTATCAGCCGCACATCGTTGGCCAGCAATGCCGAAGCGAGCGTGTCACCGGGATGGCCGGCGTAGCTCTTACCATCGAAGGTGAAGCGCAGCGTGCGGCTGCGGTCGATCAGGCCGCCTGAGTGTCTCACGCCGCGTCGCCCCCGTCGCGCGGGGTTCGGTTGCGTGAGACCACATCGCGGGCGAGTTCCGCGCCGAGAATCTCATGCGTCACCGTGTTGCGCGTTACCACGAGCCAGGAGCGGTCGCCCTGTTCGTGGAACCACAATTCGCGGTGCACGCCCGCCGGATTCTCACGCAGATAGACGTAGGAGAAGAACGCGTCCGCCGCGTTCTCCGCCATGCCGTCGGGGCGGTCGAGGAGCGAGGCGTCGCCGAGATAGGAAAACTCCTGCGCATCGCGCAGGCCGAGAAGGGGGTGGGGGATCAACATGGGGCTGGCCTCAATGCAGGTTCGGCTGGGCACCTGCGCCCTTTTCGTCGATCACATAACCCCGCGCGAAGCGATCCAGCCGGTAGGCGGCAGCCGTTTCGTGGGGGCGGTCGGTGGCGAGCAGCTGGGCGAAAACGTAGCCGGAAGCGGGCGTCGCCTTGAAGCCGCCATAGCACCAGCCGGCATTGAGATAGAGCCCCTCGATCGGCGTGCGGTCGATGATGGGCGAACCATCCATCGACATGTCCATGATGCCGCCCCATAGGCGTAAGAGTCGCGCGCGCCCGATCATTGGCATCAGCGCCATGCCGCCTTCGGCGACATCTTCGATAACCGGCAGATTGCCGCGCTGGGCATAGGAGTTGTAGCCGTCGATGTCGCCACCGAAAACCAGGCCGCCTTTGTCGGACTGGCTGACATAAAAGTGATCTGCGCCGAAAGTAATGACGCCTGGAATGGTGGGCTTGAGCCCTTCGGACACGAAGGCTTGGAGTACGTGGCTTTCGATCGGCAGCTGCGGCATCCCAGCCAGCGCCATCACGCGGCTGGTGGAGCCCGCCACGGCGACGCCGACCTTGTTCGCGCCAATATATCCGCGCGAGGTCTCGACGCCCTTCAGGTGTCCGTTCTCGATACGGAAGCCCGTGACTTCGCAGTTCTGGATGAGATCGACGCCGGCCCGGTCAGCCCCTCGCGCATAGCCCCAGGCGACGCCGTCATGGCGCGCGGTGCCGCCACGGCGTTGCAGAAGACCGCCTTTCACGGGAAAGCGCGCATTGTCGAAGTTCAGGAACGGGATCATCGCGCGCAGCGCGTCGCGTTCCAGAAGCTCGGCATCCGCACCCGCCAGAATCGCCGCATTGCCGCGCCGGCGATAAGCATCGCGTTGGCCGTCCGTGTGGAACAGGTTGACGATGCCGCGCTGGCTGACCATCGCGTTGAAGTTGAACTCCTGCTCCAGATTCTCCCAGAGCTTCATCGAGAATTCGTAGAAAGGCTCGTTGCCGGGCAGCAGATAGTTCGAGCGGATGATGGTGGTGTTGCGCCCGATATTGCCGGAGCCGAGCCAGCCCTTTTCGAGCACGGCGATGCGCGACTGCTTGAACGTGTTCGCAAGGTAATAGGCCGTCGCGAGACCGTGCCCACCGCCGCCGACGATCACGTAATCATAGGCGGATTGCGGCTCGGGATTGCGCCAGAGCGGACGCCAGCCCTTATGGCCGGTGAGGGTTTCCCTGATAACACGAAGCGCTGAGAAACGCATAAGAACACTTTCGGCAACATCATTGCGTTCGCCTTAATCGCATGAACGTTCAAATCGCGCGTATCTAAACTAGACACATAGTGTACTATTCAGGACATGAGATCGTCCAACCACACCCGTCGCTTCGGTTTCTTTCTGTGCGACGGCTATGCGTTGATGTCGGCTGCCGCCGCCGTCGAACCCTTGCGCGCGGCCAACTTGCTGACCGGGCGAACGCTATATGAATTGCTTCTGTTTTCCGATCTAGGCGGCAAGGCTCGGTCTTCGGTCGGCAGCTGGTTCGATACCGCGCCGATCGGTGAATCCGCGTCGGAGCTCGACATCCTGTTCGTGGTCGCGGGGGGCGATCCGCTCAGCGTCGATGCCGAACGACTGTCAGGCTTTCTGCGGAGGCTCTCCGTGCAGGGCGTGGCACTCGGCGGAATTTCGGGTGGGGCCGCGATCCTGCATAAAGCAGGACTCTTAGAGAGGCGCCGTTTTACCATCCACTGGAAGCATTATGATGCGCTTCGCGCCAGCGCGCCCGATGCCTTGATGGAACGGCGGCTGTTCGTGATCGACCGCGACCGTTTCACCTGCGCGGGCGGCTCGGCACCTTTAGACATGATGCACGCTTTGATTGCCGCCCATCATGGCGCGAGTCTGGCGCGCGAAGTGAGCGACTGGTTTATCCATACCAGTCTGCGCCCGGCTGAAGACCCTCAGCGCCTGGATGCAACGTCGAAATATGGCGTACACCATCCAGCACTTATCGCCATGATCGCCTTGATGGAAGATCACATCGCCGATCCCATGAGTCTGCCCCAACTCGCCACACTGTCGGGCATCGGCGAGCGGCAGCTGGAACGGCTGTGCAAGACGCAGCTCGATCAGTCCGTCATGCAATTCTACAGGGAATTGCGACTGTCCAAAGCGGTCGATCTTCTGCGCCAGACCACGCTTTCAGTCACTGAGGTGGCGTTGGCGACCGGCTTTTCCAACAATGCCCATTTCGCCCGCGCTTACCGGCAGCATTATGGGACTTCGCCAACGCAGGAGAGGCGCCCGACTGTGAAACGGCAAAGTACGACCTCTGATCACGATCGGACGACGAGCCGACGATGCCGTTAGCCAGCATGTCACAGAACGGGTGGCCGATCTGCGACGGACGGAGTTCGCCGCTTTTGCGATACCAGAAATAAGCCCGAACGGTCATGCCACCCGCCCTCGCAGCCCCGGACCCCTGCAACCATCACCACCAACTGAACTGGCCTACGATCGCTCACCCAACTAACCGCTACGGGTCGCCGCCGCCGATCTCTTCGCACCGTTTCGCAACATAGGCGTCGAGTTCCTCGGCAATCGCGGGATCAAGTTTCGGTTCTTCGTATTCGGCAAGTGCCCGCTGCCACAGCGCCGTTGCGGTCGAGCGCATCATGCGCTCCCGCTTCGAGCCACGCGCCATGATTGCTCCAGTCGGAAAGCATTGGGCGGTAGAAGGCGCTCTCATAACGCGCCATCGTGTGCTCCGCCCCGAAAAAATGCCCGCCCGATGGCACGCTCGCCATCGCCGCAAAACCCAATGCCTCTTCCGAGCAATCGAGCGGCTGCAGGATCTCCATCATGTTCTGCAGTATCTCGACGTCGAGGATGAGCTTCTCATAGGACGCCGTCAGCCCGCCTTCGAGCCAGCCTGCGGCATGATAGATGAGATTCGCACCCCCCAGGATGGCGCCCCACGTGGCGTTGACTGTCTCGTAGGCCGCCTGCAGGTCCACCGCGTTCGAGGCATTGCTGTTGGAGCTCCGGTACGGCAGCCCATAGCGCCGCGCTAGTTGCCCAGAGATCAGATTGGCCCGCGTGTTTTCCGGCGTCCCGAAGGCGGGAGCGCCAGAGCGCATGTCGACGTTCGAGGTGAAGGCCCCATACATCACCGGCGCGCCGGGATTGACGAGTTGCGTGAGAACGACGCCGAACAGCGCCTCTGCATTCTGTTGCGCGAGAGCGGCGGCGAGCGTCACCGGCGTCATCGCGGGTTTTGTTGCAACGGCTGAATGGGAGCGCAGAGAGGTCTGACACGAGGCCAATCACGCGGCAAGGATTTGGAACTGCTCCGCCAGGGATGGATTCGGATTGA
>NZ_JAMYLH010000056.1:0-16331 GCF_040317925.1 Mesorhizobium sp. M1348
CGGGTCATCCGATGCTGGCCTCCACTCCAGCCAGCATCTTGAATCACAAAACAGATAAATCTGGAATCCCCTTTGATTCCGTCAAAGGGGGAACCGCTCTAGGGCAATCCGTTACGAACGTTGGGCGAGAAGGCACTTACAGGCGCCGTGGTCGGCGAGGTTGTCCGATTGCGCATTCGAGAGCGGCGGCATCCCATTCCGCGAGGTCGGCAGCGGCGCGATAGGTGCTCTCGAGAAAACCCATGAGGATCGCTTCCGGATCGGCTGCTCCGCGCACCGCGTCATAAGGCAGCAGGAATTCTCCAAGGCTCGCTTCGTAGTATGCGGCGTCGGGAAGGATCTTTGCCGCGGCGAAGCCAGCCGGTGCCGGATAGGCATAGGAATAGAAGGCGGGAAAGTCGACCGCTCCACCGCCCGGCCAAAAGCCAGCCGACGAAACCTCATGACTGTAGGCTTCGCGGGTGACCTCGTCGGGCAGGGCGGGAATGCCACCCGGGTGCAGGGGCGCTCGCCGCCCGGAAAAGCGCGTCACTGCGAGATCGAAGCTCCCCCAGAACAGGTGCACCGGGCTGACCTTGCCGAGATAAGCGGTGCGGAAGGTCTGGAGTACGGCTGTCACCGCTATGCTTGCCTTGAAAAAGCGCGCGACGGCATCGGCATCGTAGGGCCGCTCGGCCCGGTCCTCTGCGAACGGAATCGCGTTCGGGATTTCATTCGGCATGCCGTTCAGCTCCGCCGTCCCGCCGAGGCTGCGAACGAGGTCTAATGCGTGAGCATGGAAGGAAGCGACCGACATCGGCTCGAGCGGAAATCGGGCAGTGCGTCCGTCGGTGGCCGCTCCGACCACCTGATGGTCAACCAGGTCGAGGCTGAGCTCGATCCCGCCAGCTCCATCAGGCACGAGCCCGGTCGTGAAGCCGCGAGCATTAGGATAGAGGGTCGCGTGCCACGAATGGTTCACCCAGGGCGTGCGCGCAAGCCGATATTTCCCTATGATCTGGGAACAAAGATGCAGCGCGGAGCAGGTACCGCGCCAAGGACCATACGGTATGTCCGGCCACCGATCATGGATGCGGTCGTTCATCGGGCTAACCTACCTTCGACAAAGTTGAACAACAATCCGCGAGTGCCCCTTCGCTCCGGTCACAATACCCGCCCCGTTGAGATAGAGTAGGTCCAAAGCATTGTCAGTTTCGCTTAGGATCGATCCGTTCATTTGGGTCCCGCTTCAACCACAAGGATGCCGAAATTTGAAAAAGGGCTCTGACCTCCTCGTTGCCGCCCTCGAGAATGAGGGAGTGGATCGGATCTTCGGTGTCCCCGGCGAGGAAAATCTCGACGTCCTGGAGTCGTTGCGCACCTCGCGGATCGAATTGATCACAACGCGGCATGAGCAGGCGGCCGGCTTCATGGCGGCCACGCATGGACGGCTGACCGGGCGGCCCGGCGTTTGCATTTCGACGCTTGGACCCGGCGCGCTCAATTTCTCGACCGCCGCGGCCTATGCCCATCTGGGCGCAATGCCGATGATCATGATCACCGGGCAGAAGCCAATACTTACAGCCAAGCAGGCCCGTTTTCAGATCGTCGACGTGATCGGATCAATGCGGCCGCTGACCAAGATGACGCGGCAAATTGTCAGCCCGCACAGCATTCCGACCGTGGTGCGCGATGCTTTCAGGGTTGCTGCGCAAGAGCGTCCAGGGCCAGTTCACCTGGAGCTCCCCGAGGATGTCGCGGCCGAGCAGATCCCGTTGGTTTCACTCATTCCGGTGCATCCGCTTGAACGTCCCATCGCTCATCCCGACGCGATTGATCGTGCGGCGCAGATGATACTGGCGGCCAAGCGTCCGCTGATCATGATCGGCGCGGCCGGAAATCGCCCCCGGCTGGTTGGTTCGCTGTCGGACTTCGTGCGGCGGATGCGCATCCCGTTCTTCAATACGCAGATGGGCAAGGGGGCGGTCGACGGCGGTTCAAACCTCTATGTCGGAACGGCAGCACTTTCCGAGCGCGATTATGTCCATGATGCGATCGAAATTTCGGACCTGATCATCGCCATCGGACACGACACGGTTGAAAAGCCGCCATTTCTGATGCGCGACGAGGGCGGCCCGAAAGTTATCCATATCGGGTTTACGTCCGCGACAGTCGAACAGGTGTTCCACCCCGACGCCGAAGTGGTTGGCGACATCGGCACGACCGCGGCCGTGCTCGCCGATCGGCTCGAGGGTCGGCTCAGCCCCGACACGAAGATCATCGAGCTTCGTCAGACGATTCTGTCGCGGATCAACGAGCGCAGCCTGGAGGATCGTTTCCCGATCAAGCCGCAGCGCATCGTACACGACGTCAGAACGGTCATGCCCGAGGACGGCATCGTTTGCCTGGACAACGGCATGTACAAGATCTGGTTCGCCCGCAACTACCGCACCCATCATGCGAACACGCTGCTGCTCGACAACGCGCTCGCGACCATGGGGGCGGGATTGCCGTCGGCGATCATGGCGTCGCTCCTCTATCCCGAGCGCCGCGTGATGGCGGTATGCGGTGACGGCGGCTTCATGATGAACTCCCAGGAACTCGAGACAGCCGTTCGCTTGAGGCTTAACCTTGTCGTGATGATCCTCAACGATTCCGCCTACGGCATGATCCGCTGGAAGCAGGCGGTCGACGGATTTCCGGACTTCGGGCTCACATTCGGCAATCCCGACTTCGTCCGCTACGCCGAGTCGTACGGGGCCAGCGGTTCCCGCGTCGGCGCAGCGGAGGAGCTGGTTCCAACGCTGGAGGAAGCCTTCAAGGGAGGCGGCGTCCATCTGGTGGACGTCCCGATCGACTATTCGGAGAATGCCCGCGTCCTCGTCGAAGAGCTGCGCAGGCATTTCGCGGCCAAGGAATCGCAATGAGGCGAACCTATGCTGCCAATCCTGCAAGTCAGCGGAGAAGCCCCTTGCAGGCGGTCCTGCCCCGGCCGCCTTCGCCTCGTAGGGAGAGGCTTCATGAATTGGTTGCAGCCGAAGCATCAATGCAATGTCGGGAAATGGCGCCCAGTGTGCCCTTTGCCAAGGTGCACTTCATCGGGCACCGCCAACCAGCAATTCTCAAACCGAATCCTTAGTAGCGCTTTCTGGTGAGACGCTACAATTCGCAGGCTCGCGTCGAGCGCTACGGCTGCGGAGGGCGGCATGGAGACGAACCATGTGTCCGGCGGGAACATGGCTGTTCATGACCCTACCACCGGGTTTGCGACAGAGCCGACGAAATGTCCCGGATCAGCAAGTCGCAGAGGGGTCAGCTCTCATTCGCAACATCCTGTCCCGCATATTCCACCTGTTCATCGAAGTCCGGCCGGCCCTCGGGCATCAGGTCCATCATGTTCCACAGCGGCTCGATCGTGCCCTGCTGGCGCGGATCCTGGCCAGGATCGGACTCGGCGTACATCATTTCGGACGACCAGAAATGGCGGATACCATCTGGCGTCTTCTGGAAGACATGGGTCATCGGGGCGAGTTGCCCGTCCTCAAACAGTGCGTTGAAATCCTGCTTGAACGTTGTGCCGACAGCCGAAAGCATGTCGAGGTTCCTCCAGCCGCGCTGGTTTGCAAAAGCCTGTGCGCGCTCCACGGGCGCTTGCGTGACCACCGCAAAATTGAAGCCGGCGGCACAGAAATGGTGCGCCGCGCCGTTCAACTGGTCGAGCAAACCCGTGCAGGAAGGGCATGGCGTTTCCTCACGAGGCAGGTCGGCAAAAAGGCCGGTCGAGGGCTGCGGCCGATCGTCCAGCGCGTGGCGTGGGAACATCATGTTGTAAATCAACAGCGATGTCGTGCCTGGTGCAAACAGGTCCGACAGCCTCACCTTCTGCGGCTTGCCGTCCGCGCCGATTCGCTCGAACTGATAATCCATCTCGACCAACGGCCCAGGCGGCTGAGCACGTCGCTCGGCGGCTACTGCCTCCATCTGCCGGCGCAGCGCGATTTCGGATTGCAAGAGCCTGTCGCGCGCGGCGCGATAGTCGGCGCTCTCGCCCTTGAAGGTGACACCCATGACTCGACCTCCCGTGCTCGCCTCCCGCATCGGCTGATCCACCATACTCGAAGATTATGATTAGGTACGATGCCGGCCGTTGAGCAGCCGCAGGCTCCTGCCAGACACTGACGCCGTATGGCAATCGACAGTCGCTGTCGAAAACCCCACGTCCCACAGTTCGTCCACAGTTGTCATATCGTTTGGAATCACTGCCCTCCTGTCTGCTTGCGGGCCAGTTCCGCTCCGAGAGATGCTCGTTAACGAGCTTTCCCAACGCGAAGGCCTCGTCGAGCGAAAGCAACACGGTGTCGGGGTGTTTAACCGTGTTGGAACATTGACCACTGTCTTCGAAGAAGCGCTCGCATTAATCACTGCGGACGATCTAAGGTTAGCAATAATTTAGATCGTCGGATGCGACGAGCGCTAGAGGGTACTATCCTCTCGAGGGGGCAGGGAGTGAGTCGAGAGAGCAAGCCGCAGTATTGGTCGGCGCTGATCAAGCAGCTCCGTCATGAGGCCGCATCGGCCACTGCCGATTTCAGCGCGAATGATGTGCCTGCCCTCTGTAACCGTCTTGGCCTCGGTGATGGCGATAGGGAAGAGTCCTTCAAGAGCAAATACAAATACGCCGAGCGCAACGCCGACGCCGTCAAGTGCTGGGTCAAATCGACTTGAGGTACTCGATCAGATCACTCTTTTCCTGATCGGTCAGATCAAGGCCCAGATGGTCGTCATAATGCTTGATGACTTCATTGAGGGTGGCGAACCGCCCGTCGTGGTAGAAACCGCCCTTGTGGATTTTTTCCGTGTTCCAAAGTGCACGCAACGATGCCGTCCTGTAACGCTCGTCCGGGGATCGCATTGCCTGGAAATCGTCGATCCCGATCTCATCGGCCGTATGCAGGTTCCATCCCGGCTCGGTGAATAGTGGCGGCACGTGGCAAGTGCCGCATTTGGCCTTGTCGTTGAAAAGTGCCTCGCCTTTCTCCGCCGCCGCACTGTCGAAGGCGCCCTCGGGCGGCTTCGGGGTCGGCAGCGAAAGCTGATAGAAGTGAAGCGCCGGCAGCTTCGCCGTGATCCGGTCTTCCTCGTCCTGCTTGTGGCCCTGTTTCGTTCTCGCTGCGACCGGATACTTCTCTGCATCGTCCAGGCGCGGATCGTAGAAAACGCCTTTGCCGTGCATTTCGAGATTGCCGACATAGGCGTTCCAGTAGCTCACCGTGCCCCAGGCTCCGGTCCATGTATGGTTGTTCACGCCGGCCAATCCGAAGGCGGGTGGATTGAGCGTGGCGGCCGTCTTGTCGTCCGGCCGGAATGCCTTGCCGTCGAGGTTCAGTTCAGCATCGAATTTGCCAGGGCCCCATGCTTCCACCGCCTTCTTCACCTCCGCTTCGGATATCTGCAGCATTTCGGTGAACGCCGTGAGGTCAGGCGCCAATGCAACGACAGCGCCTATATTGAGGTCGCGGTTCGGCCAGCCGTCCAGCCTATGCCCGATGCCTGGCGCATATGCGTCGTCAACGGTCGAATGGCACACGGCACATTGTATGCCGACCGAAGTCAGCGTCTTTCCGTCCTCGGCGAAGAACCCGGTCACCCCGACAACGGCATTGGCTTTGAGCAGGAGAAGCGTGCTTGCAGGATCGGTAAGGTCGACCTCACCTTTGTCGAGAGCTGCAGCCACATCCTTCGGAATTGCATTGACATCGACCTTGAGGCCAAGTTCGAGAGCCATTTCCGGACTGAGGCCAGGTCCGACCCCGCCCAGTTTCTCCCCGGCGATCGCCTCATGGAGCTTGAGCTTGCCGCCCCAAAACTCCTCGCTACCAAAGGTATCGAAACGGAAAGTCTCGCGACCTTCCTTGAGATATCGCTTGGCCTGCTCGGCCGCGGCGGCGTCAAAATCCTTTCCGCTGACCGATCCTTTTGCGCCCGTCTGGGCAGCGGCCGGAATCAAAGCCGCGGAGACCAGAATGACCAAGGAGACACCAATACGATTGAACCGTGCTGACACTGCCTTGTCCTCCCGAATATTGTTTTCCAGTTGGTCTACCCGTTCGGCGACGTCCCGATTGCGTGGCTACCGAATCTGGCTGACAATATTGGATGACCGAACCGTCAAAACGTTCCCGCGTCCGGCGCGAAAACCGATCGATCGATAGAGCATGGACCTTCTGCCGGCATGGGAGAGAGAGGCGCAGAAAGACCTTCCGTCACGCAGTCAGGCTGGAAAACGAAGGCGATCTATAACGGTGTCGATTAGTCGCTCGCAGCGTCGGCCCTTGAAGGGGAAGGCATTGAGCAGCACGGGGCCAATCTGCTCGTCTAGCTCTTGGCGAAGGAGACGGCGAGCGCGATGGAGCCGCGTCCGCACTGTCTCGGGACGCACGCCGAGCAGTTCCGCTGTCTCGTCATTAGAGAGTCCTTCGATTGCTCGGGCAATAAGAACAACGCGGTAGGCGGGGGGCAGCCTATCGGTTGCCTGTTCGACCAAGCTCAGGATTTGTCGTTGCGCCACCGTTCGCTCTGCGTCCCCGGAATGCTTGTCGAGAGCAAACTGTATGACTTCGGCATTGGCCCGTGCCGCGGATTTTGCAAAAGCTGTCGCGCGCCGACTCCTTCGCAAGCGTCCTAATGCCTCGTTGACGACGATCCTGCAGAGCCATGTCGACAATGCCGATTCTCCTCGAAACTCGGCAAAGTGGGCGAAGGCGTTGACATAGGCTTCCTGAACGATGTCCTCGGCTTCGCTGTCGTCGTCGGCCAATCCACGCGCGATACGGTAGAGGCGCTGGTTGTGCATCTGCATGATGGTTCGTAATGCGTCCGCGTCGCGCGCCAACGCGCGGCGGACCAGTTCCACATCTTTGGAATTGCGCCCGTCATCGCCCCTGTCGATGCGTGGGTCGGACATGACAACTTATCTAATGACCAATTCGGTGCCGTCACAGCAAAAAAAAGGTCCTAGTCGACTCGTTCATCAGTGGAAGGCAACAGGCAATCAAACACAGCGGCGAGAAGCAAGCCGACGGCGCCTATCATGCCGACAGTGCTATGACGCTTCATTACCCGCCTCCAAGCACAGCATCCATCAAATGCCGGCTTTTCGTCTAAGAGCAGTCATACGCGCTTCTAGGAAATGAAGGTCGCCTTCGGGTCACGAGCGCTGGTTGGGCCCAATGTCCGGTTTCTGGAAGGAAAATGGGTCCCGGAAGGTCAGGATTGGGTCAGGTCACGACTATGCCCGAGCCGACCTGAATGTCCGCTCCTGAATGTCCGCTCCTGAAGAACCGCAGCCTGAAGCTGCTAGTCCGCTGTCGGCCCAAATAGGTCGTTCATTGTCTTGGCGCTGAGCGTCGGCAATTGGGCGCATTGTGCTGTTTCGGCGTAGAAGCCTTGCATTTGACGGGATGCAGTGGTGGCACGCTTGCGGAGTCCCAGGGTGTCTCCACGCGGCGATCCTTCCTGGTGAGCCGATGCTATCGTGCAAGTTTCGCAGCGCTGCGGGTGGCTATGTCGGCTAAGACAACATGAAGAAGCGTTCCAACTTCCTGTTCGGCGACCTCGGGTGCGATTCCTGATTCGGACAGTTGAACGAGAATTGTCTTGGCGGTGCTGCGCCAGAAGGCATTCGCGTCCTCCCCGTTCTTGGATTCCAGGACCCGGGCGATCCCTTCGACCAATTTCCGCCGCCGATGCAGCGGAAACGCGCTTATGTTTGAATCACCCATCGGTCACCTCATCCCTTCAGTCTCGCGAATAGCATTGGCGGGTTAAAAAATTTGGTTAACAGCGCTGCAGTGGTCGGGCTCGGTGGATTGTGCCGCATAAAGCCACTGGTCGCGGCGGCATGGGCGAGTTCGAGTTCCTGTTCAAGGACCCATTGGCGATGATGAGCCGCGAAGGATCGCGCAGGGAGTGATTTGGGCAGGCAGGATCTTGGACTTGATCAGAACCAGGCAAGCCGCCATATTCCGATCCGGCTGCCAATTTCAGGTGGCCCATTCCATGACGAGGCCGATCCGGCCGAATCGACGCTCATTTATTTGATTTGCTGGGAGCGCCAGGTCGGGAGGAAATCTCCCGATTGTAGCGGGCATCCTGTTCTTTTTGGAGGTGTCTATGAAGGATTCGCGCATTCCCGAGACAGTCTTAACGGCTATGTCAGAGGGGACCCACATCATCCGCGCTTATCGTGAGCACCTTGGATATTCGATCGAGGACCTGGCGGTGGCGTGCGGGCTAGCCGCTGAGGAAATTCAAAACATCGAGTCGGGTCTGAGGTACAATAAGGGCTATCGGGATCGGATCGCGAGATCGCCGTCCCTACCTGTGGGAATTCTTGAGGCGGAGTCGGACATATTGGACGCTGCGTGATCAATGGGTAATCCGCAAGTGAGTCGAATATCCGTTTCCTTGTGAGTGTAGTCTGCGACTGATAGTCGAAGCATTGAACCATGCGCTTCCGACCAGATGGATGGAATGTTGGAGGGTGCTGCCGACATGCTTGATTCCCTCTCTGAGATGGTTGGCCGAGAATAGGCCCAAAGGACTGCGGGCTTTTGACCGGCCCCTAAAGTCACCTTTGCCTATCCTGCCGGCCTGTCGTCCGGCCTTTTTCTTTTTTGTCCCATCGTTCGGTGGCCTGCGGCACATGGGTTATGGTTGCGCATTCGCACAGTCCCGCTCGACAAGCATTATGACCAGTCAGGATCATAAAATGGCAAATCCTCCACGCCGACCCACAAATCCGATGGCAGCCGCCGAAGCCGCCTTCAAGCCGATCAAGAAGCCGGCGGTGCCGGTTCGCGAAACGGCGGCTGCTCCAAATGTCAGAGAGCTTGTCTCGATTAGGATCGATAGGGCCGTGCTGGACCATTTCCAGGAAGATGGGCCGGGCTGGCAGGATCGGATCAACGACACCTTGCGGCGCGCTATCTCCAAAAAACCGACCAATGCGGATGACAAACGATCAAACGACTACTGATCGGCATGGCGCCGATAGCGGCGACGCAGATGGATTTGAAACGGAAGCGTAAAGCGTAAGCGATTGCGCACCTTTTGGACAACCAACAACGCGTATCCTGGAATTTTTGCATCGGGCCGCGGCCGAACCCTCTATGCTCTGTGGGCGGAGACCCGAATGGCATTTCGATTCCTACACACGGCCGATATTCACCTCGATTCGCCGCTGCGTTCGCTGGCGCTGCGAAACCCTGATCTTGCCGAACTCGTCGGAGACGCCAGTCGCCAGGCGTTTGTCGGAATCGTGGATCTCTGCCTTGCCGAGCGTGTCGATGCGCTCGTCATTGCCGGCGATCTTTACGATGGCGAACAGACGTCGATGAAAACGGCGCGGTTCCTCGCCTCGCAGATGACACGCCTCCACCAGGCCGGCATCAGGGTTTTCAAGATCCGCGGAAATCACGACGCCATGTCGAGGATTTCGAAACAGCTCGTCTTTCCCGACACTGTGACGATCTTCGGCGGCCGTCCCCAGTCTCTGCTGCAAACAGCTGGCGGGCTGGACGTCATGTTCCACGGATTGAGCTTCGCGAACCCCAAGGCGCCTGAAAGCCTGCTCCCCAAGTATCCGGCCGCCCGGGAAGGGGCGGTCAATGTGGGCATCATGCATACCAGCCTTGCTGGATCACCCGGCCACGACGTCTACGCCCCCTGCAGCGTTGCTGATTTGCACGACCATGGTTTTGACTATTGGGCGCTTGGGCACATCCACGCGCGCCAAGTCCATCCTGGAGCGAGCACGGTGGTGATGCCGGGAATGCCGCAGGGCAGGGACATCAACGAGGCCGGAGAGAAATCCGTCACTCTGGTCACGATACGGGACGACCGGTCCGTCGAGATCGAGGAAAAGCTGACCAGCATCGCGCAGTTCGAACGGGCGAGCGTCGACCTGACCGGCACGGTGGAATGGCCCGAGGTCGTGGGCCGCGTCCGATCCGCGCTCGAAGACATTCGGGCTTCCGTCAGGTCCCGCCACGCTGTGGTCCGTCTTGGGCTGACGGGGGCGACGCCCTTGTCCTGGGCGCTGATCCGCGACAGGGACCTGCTGCTGGCCGAAGCCGAGCAGGCGGCGGAGCAGACGGGCGACACATGGGTCGAAAAGCTTGAGCTTGACCTCGCACCACCGACGACGGACACAGCCGATGGCATCGCTGATCCAATATTCGAACTCGCGCAATCCATGCATGCCGATGCCAAGTCAGAGGCCTTCCGCGCCGAGGCGAGGGCGCTTGTCCAGAAGATGATTGCCGATCTGCCGCCGGACGGGCGCGACTTCGCCGGACGGGACGAAGCTGGGCTGGAACTGTTCCTCGACAGGGTGCTTGCCAGCGGTGCCGACCTGGTCACGGCCCGCCTCAAGGCAGGTGGGGCGCAATGAGGCTCCGGCGCCTTGACCTCATTCGCTATGGAAAGTTCACCGATGGGACGATCGACTTCGGCCGAAGGCCGCAGGCCGGTCCCGACTTCCATATTGTGTTCGGGCTGAACGAGGCGGGCAAGTCGACTGCACTTTCCGGTTACCTGGACCTGCTGTTCGGTATCGAGGAACGCAGCCGCTACAATTTCCTGCACGAGTACAGCGCGATGCGTATCGGCGGGGTTCTCGAACTCGCCGGCACGGAGCACACATTCACGCGCACGAAACAGCGCACCAACTCGCTGCTGAACGCGATGGACCAACCGGTGAGCGAGGTGGCGATAACGGCGCATCTCGCAGGTCTGTCGCGTGACGCATACGAGACCATGTTCTCGCTGGACGACGAGACACTGGAAGCAGGCGGAAAATCGATCCTGGAGTCTCGTGGCGACCTGGGCAAGCTCCTGTTCACGGCCAGCGCCGGTCTTGGGCATGCGAGCGACACATTAAGCGCGCTCGAGGCAGAAGCAGACGGGCTCTATCGCAAGCAGGCGCACGGGACCGAACTTGCGCTGCTCAAGAAGCGCCTTGCTCAAGTCACGCAGGGACGCGATCGACACCTTGGCCTCGACCTATGAGAGCCTTGAGGCCGAATGTCTCGACGCGGCGGAAAAGTATGGCCGCAGTATCGCCGAACGGTCGTTGCTGTCGGCTCGGCTCGACACGATTGCCACGTATCTTCGCGCGATCCCGATCCTCGCCGACATCCGGCGCAAGGCGGCCCAGCTTGCCGAGTTGCCTGACATCGCGTCACCACTGCGAACCTGGACAGGCGGCGTCACCGAACTGATCGATGACGACGCCAGCCTGAGAACGCGGCTGTCCGGGAACATCGACGACGCCGAGCGCGTGACAACGAGAATCGCCTCAGTCGATGTGGACGAGGCGATCCTGGCAATCTCCGAGCGGATTCGGGCGCTCGCGGACCGTAAGGTGCGCTATGTCTCCGCAGGGCTGGACCTGCCAAGTCGCAGGACCGAGCTGCAAATACTCGACAAAGCCGTGGGGACTTGCCTTGCCGCGCTTGGAAGGTCGTCCGAGGCAAATCCGGCTGCGCTGCTTTTGCCTGCTGCCACCGTTGGCGCTGTCCGCGCCATGCTCGAGGAGCGATCGGGAATCGCCACCACCGTGCGCGTTGACCGCAACGAAGCCGCGGCGGCGCTCGATGCACTTCAGGCGGCACGCGAGCGGGTTGGGCAAGAGAGGGCTGTACCCGAACCTGCCAGGGCAAGGCTGGCCTCGGCCTTGTCGAAGGCGCGAGGCAGCGGGCACCTACCGGACATGAAAATGGCTCGCGAGGCGGAGGACGCGAGCACGGTTCGATGGGAGGCGGCAATCGCTCGCCTGCATCCCTGGTCTGGAGATGCCGGGGCACTGGCCAGGGTGCCGGTCCCGAGTGCTGGGCAGGTTGGTGCATGGAAGGTGCGGGCAGCCGGGTTGGGAAAGAGCAGGGCTGTCCTTTGCGAACGTCTCGCCGAACACCAGGAGAGTCACGACCTGCTCTCGGCTCGCCTGGATGCGCTTCGTGCCTCGGTCGATGTAACCGACGATGAAGCGGCTTCTGCCATTCGCCGCGCCCGGGATGAGGTGTGGGCCAAGCATCGAGGTGAGCTCAGCGGCGAAACGGCGGACGATTTCGAGGCTCTTTTGGCTCGCGACGACAGTGTTGGAGCGGTTCGGCTGGCCAACGCGCGGGAGCTCGCCGAGATCCGCACAACAATCCGCAGCCTCGCTGAAACAACAGCCGCCATCACACGTATCCGCCACCAGCTTGCACAGATCGACCTCGACGATCAGGCTGTACTCTCCGAACTTCGTGCGGTGGCCAGCGAGCTGCTGGCAGAGTGCCTGGAATTCTCGCCCGAGCGTCTGATCGAAATCATCGAAGATCGTGCCTCTGCCCGCAGTGATGCGCTCGCGGCCTGGGAGGACATCGAGCTGGCACGCAAGAAAGCCCGCCGCGCGGCCGACGAGGGAGCGAGGGTACAGTTGGAGTTGATCCGGGCGCTGGCGAGCGTCGGGGTAGACTCGGAACCCGGCGACAGCGTGGAGACAACCATGGCCATGGCAGAACTGTTCCTCGACAGGCAGCTCAAGGTCGATGCGGAGCGTGCCGAGGCGCTTAAGACCGTGAGCGCGAAAGAGGAGGACCTGGCCGCCAGACGGCGGGCTTTAGACGTGGCGGAAAGGCGCGAGGAAGAATGGTTAGCCGGCATTGTCGAGGCGCTTGCCGGCACCTGGCTTGAGAGCGGCATATCGGCGCCCGGCGTCGGCAACGTGCTCGATCAATTGGCTGAGCTGTCGAAAAGCATCCAGGAGCGGGATGCCATGCAGCTCCGCATCGAGAAAATGGAGGCAGACAGAGAAAATTTCTTTGTCGAGGTCACCGCTGCCGCGGCTGAAGCGGGTGAGCCCGCGAACGGCGACGAACCGGAGCAGTTGGCCATTCGGCTGGCTGAGCGTCTGGAACGCGCCGATCGCGCCAGAGAGATGGCATCTATCCGCGCGTCGAGATGGAGCTTGAGGCCATGCCTTCGACTCTGCTCCTGGTGGAGGAGGGAGCCGGCTACACGGTTCTGCCCTATGCGTCGGTCCATCTCCTCGTTGAGGCTGGCCGCCTCGAGGTCTGGCCATTCGACCCGCCGATTACCCGACAGCTGATCCTCGCGACCTCCTCGCACCGACCGATGTCCTCGAACTTTCGCCCACTCTTCCGTGCGGTGCGCACGGAGCTGCGGGACATCATTTCCACCCACATCTGGAAGCCATTGGCGCCATCTTGAACAACCGATGGGCTCGGACTTGCGTCACCCTCGGTCGATCGGCGATGGTGCAGATAGGAGCCTCGACGGCAACGGCGACGTTCGGTTAGCATTGTTCGTCGATTCGATGGCTGCGTGAGCCTGACGTATTCAGCGGGTCCATGTGTCTCTTGCGATGTTTAGCATAGAGATGTCTGCTTTTTTACCGATTTGTCCGCAGACCGGACCGGCCGCTTCCGGCCCATTCCTGACATAGTCGCCACTGCTCAGAAAATCACTTGCTCAGCCGGCTTCCACCGTAGGGATACTCACTTGAGCGTTTGACCCTGAGTTCTTCGTTCGCTAGCGGGAGCCTCGCGCGGCGTCACAACCATACGCGTCATCGCCTCCAACCTTCGGCGACAGCGCCCGCCAGTGCCGGGGCGATTCGCGGCTCACGTCTCCCTTTTGCGCCGAGCTTGTTCTATGGCTGCCCGAGAGGCTGCGCCTCCCCCGCCTCGCATTCCGGCAGCCGCACAGGTTTGGCGAGTTTTGCCAGCGACCCGGTCTTGGCGCACGCCGGGAAGCCGGCTAGCGGCATTGTCTCGATGAAACGACCGCGCTCCGTCTTGCTCAAGCTGAATTCATTGACCATGCCCTCGACGGTCAGGTCCGGATACCGTTTGAGGGTTTCCCGGACCGAAGCATTCGCCTCATCGATTCGACCCAGAGCCGCAAAGGAGCTGCTACGCACCACCCAACCCCCTTTGCCGTAGTTATCGGGCGTCTTGCGCTCCAGCATCTTCAAGGCGTCCTCATAGCGACCAGCCATAAAATAGGCAGTGGAGTAGAAAGCAGTTGCCCACATCGGGTAATTCGGGTCGAGCCGTATAACTTGGTCGACCAACTGAGCGCCGCGTTCGGGTTCGTCGAAGCCTGCCGCAAAGCCGGAATAGAATGTCAGGATTTCGGCCGAACCCGGAGCGAGGCGGAGGGCCGTGTCCAGCTCGACCTTGGCGCGGGCGTTGTCGCCCTTGTCTTTGAGGCTCATGCCAAAAACGGCGTGCGCCTCGGCGTCGCTCGGATCGAGCCGCACCGCGCGTTCGGCTACATCGGCAGCCGCCTTGATCTCGCTCTCGGGATTGATACCGAAGCCAGCCAATATGTTATGAGCATGATAAAGTTCCACCCAGGCGCGGGCGAACCCCGGGTCCAGCTCGACAGCGAGGTTGAGCAGCCTGATGGCCTCCTCCTCATCCGCTACAGTAATCTTTTCAATCCTTTCGGTTCCGAGCAGATAGTAATCATAGACAGTCAAGTTGTCCGGCCGTTTACGCTTCGCTGCAGCCCGCCCCGCGCCTTGAATCAGCCCCACGCCGTTGCCGAGGCGGTTGGTGACCTGCTCGGCGATCTCGGTTTGAACGGCGAATACGTCTTCAGCAGGCCGGTCCCATCGCTCCGACCACAGATGGTTGCCGGTTTTTGCATCGATCAGCTGCGCGGTGATCCGCAGCCGACCGCCCAGGCGCTGGATCGAGCCTTCCAGCACATAGCCGACGTCGAGCGCACTCGCGACCTGGCGGACATCCAGCGACTTGCCTTTGTACGCTTGCGTCGAATTGCGTGCCACGACGTCGAGTTCGGGAAACTGCGCGAGATCGGTGATGATGTCTTCGGTGAGGCCATCGGCCAAACGCCCGGTGGCCTCGTCGCCGCCATAATTATTGAAGGGCAGCACCGCGATCGACGGCTTGGCCCCCAGTGGCGCAGGCTGAAAGACCCACCATGTCCCTCCACCCGCCAGAGCCAGCACCACGATGGCCGCCGCAGCCGTCCTGGCCCAGCGCGGCATCATTCCGAGAAGCGGGCGGCGCACCGGCTTGCCATCGAGCCTCAGCCGGTACATCCGCACGGGGCGATTGATATTCTTGACTTGCTGCTCGCCAGCGAAATCGAGGGGCCAATCAAGCTTGCCCTGCAGATGGTCAAAGGCCGTGCCCGATACGATCACGCCGCCCGGGTCAGCGAGTTGCTGCAACCGAGCGGCGATATTGACGCCGTCGCCATACACATCGCCATCCACGAGCGCCACATCGCCAAGATTTATCCCGATGCGGAACACAATCCGCTCATGCTCCGGCAGTCCACCATTGCGAACGGCCACAGCTTTTTGAATTTCGGCTGCGCAGATTACCGCATCGACCACGCTGTCGAAGACGACAAGTGCGCCATCTCCTAATAGTTTGACAATTCGACCCTGGTGCCGAGCGATCGCCGTATCGGTTACGTCGGCCCGGATAGCTCTCAGGCGTCCGATGGTGCCAGCTTCGTCAATTTCGATCGCCGTTGAATAGCCGACCATATCCGCTGCAAGGATCGCCAGCAGTTTCCGGTTCAATGGAGGGACGATCATCATCCGGCCCCGGACCCAACATGGCTAAAATTGTACACCTATCGCGGCGCCCTGACGAGCCCGCCCGGCCAAAGCCAGGAGGTCGTCCATTAGCCCCGGTGGTCCGAAAGGTCGCTTCTGGCGCACAGCGGTCAGACGAGGCTGGACGCAAGGGCCGGCTATCTTGTCCAGTCATCTTGAAAGCTGACAGTCCGGTTCCGGCCCCTTCCAGGCATTCACAATGCCGGCCGATCGCCGATCTGACCGCCAGAGGCTGTTGACGTCGAAAACACATAAGCCGCTAGATGTTCCCCTTTTGTGCTTCCAAAAGTCGCATAAACAGGCAGTGTGGAACTCGAACATTCCGGCTCATTGTTTTTGCGGGTTCCGCTCGTGGAAGAGCTGGGTGGAGCAGAACCGTCGGCGTTTCATGAATGCGGATTTCCGCATCACCTAGCTCGATTTGATCCGTGACCGCCGGATATCGTCGATGCGGGAGTACACTCGCGCGCATGATTTCGACGAACGCGGCGATCTTTTTATCCGCATTGAGAAACCTTGCATTTGACGGATGCAGGTGGTGTTACGCTTGCGGAGACCGGGTATCTCCACGCGGCAATCCTTCATATTGACCGGCGGTCTGTATGCCCATTTCAGGAACACCGGCTCGATGATTCCCAGCACGCTCCAAGCACCCGACTTCCCGGCAAACGTTCGCGACCTCGAA
>NZ_JAMYLH010000057.1:0-15701 GCF_040317925.1 Mesorhizobium sp. M1348
AGCGGCACCAATAAATAACGCAGTCGACATTCTCATGAATAGCTGAAATGAAAAATACTCTCTCATCGCGGCCTCCTTTGTTTCTATTAATTTTTCTCGGCCAAGATTTGACCATATCACATGAGGATACGATCTGGTAATTTATTTCCAGGCCCTGCTACGCAGCTCGCTGCTTGAAAATGGTCGACTGAGCCCGTGTCATGTCCAATTAATCGCGACAGGCCAATAGTGGGTGGGTGCTGTCAAAAAATGACAAATCCGCTCAGGCCACCCAACGCTCCGGGTTGACTGCCCTTCAACGGTGACACGGGAGGCAGGCTTCTCGGAAGAGCACATACCTGTTAGTCGCCCTCGGTGGCGATCAAAACCCAGTCGCGCTTCGTTGACTGTGTTTCGCGGGCAAACGTCCAGGTGTCGATCACCTCAACAATCAGCGTGGGATCGCCAGCCACGACCCGGTCGTTGGCTGAACGGGTGACACTGACCACCTGGGAAACGAAGCGAACGCCGATCTCTGCGGTCCCATTCTCCTCGAGAGCCTCGATGACTTTTGCTTCACTCACGCCGATGAGGGTCAGCTGCAGCGTCTCTTCCCGATCCCGGCGCCCGGCAATAGCTCGTTCGAAGGTCTCAAGCACTTCCGGCCCGACAAGGCGTTTCAACGTTTGGATGTCGCCATCTGCATAGGCCCGCAGGATAACTTCATAGGCCGTTTTGGCGCCGGTTAGAAACGCGGCAAGGTCAAAATTCGGATCGATGTCCCGGATCACATCCAAGGGCTGGCCCGCCGATGAAGCGTAATCGGCAACGCCGCTTCGTTGCTCAGTCACCGCATCGCCCCGCTTGGTCTTGTCGTCATCCGAGCGCGGCAGCAGCTGGTCCCAACCTGCCAGCAATGCCCAATAAAACGCGACAATTGCTACGAGCAGGATTTGGTTGTTTGGATCTGTGGTCTCGTTCATGACGGTCTCCCAAACAATAACAGACGCCGATTTGGAACTGGAGGCCAGTGTTAGAGAATGCGCGGCAGCTTTTCCCATTGGTGGAAGGGTGGCGGCGACGGCAGCAGCCATTCGAGGGTGGCCGCCCCTTCGCCCCATGGGTTGGCGCCAGCCTGGCGTTTGCGGCTGAAAGCTTCCGCTACCGTGATGAAAAAGACGACAAGTCCGGCCGTTGAAATGTAGGAGCCGATCGACGAGACAAAATTCCAGCCGGCGAAAGCGTCGGGGTAGTCGGCATAGCGTCGCGGCATGCCGGCCATGCCGAGAAAATGCTGCGGGAAAAAGACCAGGTTGACGCCAATGAACATCACCCAGAAATGCAGCTTGCCCATCGTTTCGTTGTACATATAGCCGGTCATCTTCGGGAACCAGTAATAGAAGCCGGCGAAGATGGCGAAGACCGCGCCCAAAGACAGCACATAATGAAAGTGGGCGACCACAAAATAGGTATCGTGATACACGCGGTCGATACCAGGGTTTGCAACCATGATGCCGGTGACGCCGCCGATGGTGAACAGCAGGACGAAACCGAGAGCCCACTGCATCGGTGTCTTGAAGTCTATCGATCCTCCCCACATAGTCGCTAGCCAGGAAAAAACCTTCACGCCGGTTGGAACGGCGATGACCATCGAGGCGAAGGCGAAGTAACGCTGGGTGTCCACGGACAGGCCGGTCGTATACATATGATGCGCCCACACGACGAAGCCGATCGCGGCGATCGCCACCATCGCATAGGCCATGCCGAGATAGCCGAAGATCGGCTTCCTGGCGAAGGTCGAGATGACATGGCTGATGATGCCGAAGCCGGGTAGAATCATTATGTAGACTTCGGGATGGCCGAAGAACCAGAACAGATGCTGATAGAGGACCGGATCACCGCCGCCGGCGGGCGCGAAGAAGGTCGTCCCGAAATTGCGATCGGTCAAAAGCATGGTGATGGCGCCGGCGAGTACGGGCAGCGACATCAGAAGCATGAAGGCAGTAACCAGCATCGACCAGGCGAACAGAGGCATCTTGTGCATCGTCATGCCAGGCGCGCGCATATTGAAGATGGTGGTGATGAAGTTGATAGCGCCAAGGATCGAAGAGGCACCCGACAGGTGGATTGACAGAATCACGAGGTCGACCGCGGGGCCTGGCTGGCCATCAGTCGACAAGGGCGGGTAGAGCGTCCAGCCGCCGCCATGGCCAAGCGTGCCGGGCGCTCCTGGAACGAACATTGAGGCTATGAAGAGGATAAATGACATCACCAGCAGCCAGAATGAGATGTTGTTCAAGCGCGGAAAGGCCATGTCGGGGGCGCCAATCATGATCGGTACCATCCAGTTGCCGAAGCCACCAATCAGTGCCGGCATTAGGACGAAAAAGATCATGACCAGCCCGTGGGCACTGACGACGACGTTGTAGACCCCCGGATCGCCAAATATCTGCAGGCCCGGCTCCTGCAACTCCATGCGGATCAACACGGAAAGCCCTGTACCGAAGACCCCGGCCATGATCGAGAACAGCAGGTAAAGCGTCCCGATATCCTTGTGGTTGGTGGAGAACAGCCACCTGACGACAAACCGCGGCTTATGATCATCCAAGGCCGTGGTGGCTGGATTGGACATGATTTGCTTCCTGCTCTTCACTGGAGGCGCGGCGGACTCAAAGATGGACCCGGCCGTCTGCGATCCGCCGTCACAGGAGGATCAGGTCTCGCCTGCACTCATTCATTCATCGGTGACGATCACATCCATCGGAATGTCGTGTGGCTGCGGATAGATGGTCTGGATCCTGCTGCCGGCGTAACCGACGCCGACGACGAGAGGCCGCTTCGGCACGGCCGCCAGAGTCCGGTCAAAAAAGCCGCCGCCATAGCCCAGGCGGTAGTTAGCCTGGTCGAAACCGACAACCGGCGCGATGACGACATCCGGCTGGACCGATGGCCCATTTGACGGAACAAGAATATTCCAGATGCCGCGTTCGAGCGGGTCTCCTGGTCCCCAGATACGAAACTCCATAGGCCAGCCTTTCTTGATGACGACCGGCAGCGCGATCCGCCCGCCGCGCTCGATCACCCGTACCGCCCAGTTGCGAAGGTCCGGCTCGCCGCGAAAAGGCCAGTAGCCGCTGATGATGCGCCCGCTGACCCGGCTGACAGCCCGGTCGAGCGCGGAGGCAACGCGAGTAGACCTCGCCAAGCGTTCCTCGGCGTCGACGGCAAGACGCTCATCGATCAAGCGCTTGCGCTCCGCCTTGCGCCATCGACAGACTTCTGTCCATGCGTCTTGCACAACCGGCCCGGTGCCATATCCGGGAACGAGTTCGTGCATGAAGCACGGCGGCGAGGCGTACTCTCGCGTTTCCAAGGGAAGATCCTCCTGATCAGACATTGTGCGCTCCATCAACTCTTGCGGCGGAAGCCAGCGCGACCTTCTGAACGTTGCGCTGCGTAAAACAGGAAGGCAAACGGAATTAAATGCTGTATTGATGCAAAATTATTGCACTGACTGGAGCCAGAATGGACATCGACCGCGCTCGCACGTTTCTGGAAATCGTCCATTCCGGCAGCTTTCTGAAAGCCGCCGACCGGCTCCACGTTACCCAGACCACGGTAAGCGCGCGGATACGCACGCTGGAAGACGAACTCGGCCGTCAGCTCTTTATCCGCAACCGCAATGGCGCGCAGCTGACTCCGGCGGGCCGGGAATTCGAGCGGTTCGCCCAATCATTCGTACAAATCTGGGAACGGGCACGGCATCAGCTCGCCATCCCATCGGGACGGACAAGCGTGGTTGCCTTGGGCGGAGAGCTCAGTCTGTGGAATCCGCTGCTGCTCGACTGGCTGGTCTGGATGAAGAACGCCAGGCCGGAAATCGCCATCCAGGCCCAGGTCGGCGTTCCGGACCAACTCCTCGAGCAGCTGAGGACCGGCGTTCTGGACATTGCCGTGCTCTATGCGCCGAAGCTGCTGCCGGGTTTCAGGGTAGAGCTTCTCGTCGAGGAGCAACTCGTCCTGGTTCGGACCACGGACGGAGACCGGGGAACGGTCGGGTCCAAGGATTATGTCTATGTCGATTGGGGACCGCTGTTTGCGGCCCAGCATGATGCCAGCTCCTCAGCCTTCGGCGAGCCAGGATTGATGGTCGGCCTTGGTCCGCTCGGGCTGAGCTACATCCTGCGCGCTGGCGGAATGGGCTATTTCCGCAGGGGCGCCGCAGCGCCCCATATCGAGGCGGGACAGCTGGAGGTGGTGGAAGGCGCCCCGGAATTCACCTATCCAGCCTATGCAGTCTATCCGGAAGCAAGCGAGGCGCGCGCCGACGTCCAGGAGGCGTTACGTGGTCTGAAGCAGGTGGTGAAATGACAGCGTTGTTTCAGTTCCAAATCATCGGTCATCAAGCCGGAAAGAAATCCGTTGCCATGGGTTGACCGTACATGCCTTATCCATTCCACACCATCGGTCACTCGACGCGGTCGATCGCCGAATTCGTCGCCCTGCTACGGATCGCAGAGATCACCCTGGTTATCGACATCAGGACTGTCAGACGCTCGCGGGCGAACCCGCAGTTCAACAGCGAGGTGCTTCCCGAAGCGCTGGCAGCGTTCGGGATCGGATATGAATACATTGCCGAGCTTGGCGGCCTGCGCGGCAAGGCGCACGACGTTCCACCTGTGCTCAACGCATTCTGGATCAACCAGAGTTTTCACAATTACGCCGACCACGCGCTGTCGGCGGAGTTTCTTGACGGCCTGAATCGGCTTCTGTCCCTCGGCAGGCAGCGGCGAAGCGCCATCATGTGCTCGGAAACGCTCTGGTGGCGCTGTCACAGAAGAATCGTCGCCGATTATCTCCTTAGCCGCGGCGAGGCTGTCTTTCATTTAATGGGCAAGGATAAGATCGAGCCGGCGAAACTCACCGACGCCGCGAAGGCAAGGGCCGACGGAACGCTTGTCTACCCGTCTTCACATCCTTCGGGATAGTCGAGCTCTCAGGCCGCCGACGGACCCGGGTCATCGAACCCGGTGTCGAAGGCCGCGATGTTTTTGTCCACCGCTTGGTCCTGCAGCTCATCGCAACGATGGACGACGCGCAGAACCGGTCCGGCCAGTCGCGACGAGCCCCGCGCGGCAGCTCCCGCCAGCTTCAATCTCTCGCGCCTTGCGGTTTCCGGCTGATAGACCACTTCATGCACACTCAGCGTTTCAAGGCCACCGTCCGCAGTCGGAATGGACATGGACTCACCTTCGGCCAAGCCAAGCAGCGCCAGACCGCGCGGATTGGTGATAGGCAAAAGCATTCCAACCAGACCGCGCATCTCGTCATGTGCGACGATGCGGGTTTCGGCAGGGCCGTCGTTTACCCGATAAGCCACGCGGCTGCTGAGCGTCACGACGGTTGCCGGAATATCATCCCGAAACATTACAACGGCGCTCGAAATCTTCCGGTTAAGGATAGCCGAGAGGATTTCGCCGCGGTGGCGTTCCCGCATTACTTCAAGAATTGTGTAGTCCTTGGTGGTCAGTTGACAGCTGTCGCTAGTGGGCATGGCGCGTCTCCAGCCGGTCCGCGGGGCGAAATCCGGCGTTATACAATTGATCGGGTTTGGAAAACTTCCCCTGTGCCGAACCATAACAGGCCGGCACAGGGGTCAGACTCCTGCGATCAGGCTGCCCGCGTGATTGAGGAGACGCACGGAAACGCCCATGTCTAGACGCCGGCCTCGATAGCCGAAGGCGCCGGCGGGCGCTGTTCGGTCGCGCCTTCCGGAGCCGGTTGTTTCACCGCTAGCACCCAGAGTTCGTGCCGCCGCCCGTCTCGCGCAGTCCACATGATCGACTGTCCGGCCGAGAGGCCGATCAGGGCCGTGCCGATCGGCGTGAGGATTGAAACCTTGCCTTCGGTGATATCCGCATCACCAGGAAAAACCAGCGTGACCGTTTTCGCGTCTCCGGTGTCTGGCTTGAACGTCACTGTCGAGCCCATCTGGACGGTGCCTGTGGGGATCCAACCATCGGCGACGATACGAGCCCGCTCTAGTTCGGCGAGCAGTTCATCGGAAGCCTTCGGATTCCGTGCGGCGACGGCGCCCGCAAGCGCTGACAGACGCGCATGGTCCGACTGCGAGATGGGGATGTTCGGCTTACGCCGGGTCTTCTTGTCTTGCATTTGAATACTCGTATCTCAGGTGGGACGCCGTCGCGAAAGATGATGCGAGCGGCCAAGTCAAGAATGTCCTGCTCACAGCCGAGCCGAGCCGATCGGCGGCCCGCGGACTTCCATGTCGATTATTTAAGTGTTGCCCCTCGGCTCGGGGGAACATGCCAGCCGAGCCGGGGGTTACGATCCCGCGATGGGGCAAACCCGGAAAAGAAAGTCGTGACGGGTTTTTACGGCGGCATTCATATCATGATAGTTGGTGAAGAGATCCGGGAAGTCAAGGAAGCCGCCTCGGCGGATATTAAAGTCGCGAGCTAGTCAGCGCGAGCGCCAAGCAAAGTGTTGATCACCAGCTCTCTTCGAGCCCTGTTTCTGCCGGTCCCGCTCGGTCTCTCTTCGGCAAGCCCGAGGAGATAAGGCGTTCGGCCAATACTTTCGACAGCGCCTCGTAGGTCCACGGTTCGTGCGTTTGAGCGCCGTCTGCTCCTCCTCGGTGAGGTCGCTCCAGCCCAGAGCGCGGCCTAAGCCGCAGCCCATGAACCTCAACGCTCAAGACGACACCAGCAATTCAGAGTGGCCTGCTGGCTGAGCCCATGATCCGGGCTACATTTCGCGTGCGAAGAACGCGCCTGGCGAGATCGTGCCCGCGTTCACGCGCGCGAAGTTGTCCTCGGCTTGCCGGTTGCCAGCGATCGCCCCGAAGAGTTGCTGCATCTCCATGGGCGGCTCCATCGTTGCGAGTTGGCAGGTGAACTCATACATCGGCAGCTAGTGTTGGTCGCGCTGTCGCTGATAGTCCGCCATAGCCGCCTCGAAACTGCTGTCGCCCTTGAAAGCCAGGCCAAGTGCTTTTGCGCAGAGCTCAGCATCCCGGAAGGCATCGCTGATACCCTGCGCAGTGTTTGCCTCCTTGTTATAGCCGGCATCGCCAACGAGCGCCCAGCTTTGCAGAGGAGAGTACTTTGATCCGGCGTTGCGTACAGGACGCAGCCGGCCTATCTGGACAGCGCCGGCCGGCCGGGCGCGACAGGCGCGTGTCGCTCACGGACGAACGCTGATGATCGTCTTCCCCGAGCGTCGCCGAAACGGCATCGTCGAGGGTCGAGATGTTGCCGATGTTCGTCCGCAGCCGTCCGTCCCGCACGCCCTGGACGATTTCACTCAGTTGAGCACGATCGGACTCGACAACGAAGTCGACCGCCAGGCCATTGGCGGGCGGCGCGTCGGGCGGCCCGACGACGGTCACCAGTGTTCCTCCGGCTCGAACCGCAGGAGAGGGGCCAATCCGTGCTGCTTGTCGATGTCATGGGTTCACCGAAAGAAACTTTTGTCTCTTGGACGGCGAATGCCCGCTTCGCGCCTAATGTCGGTCGTTGCGATGATGTGCGAAAATCCCAAAAGCGGACACTCGCCCGGGCGGCTTACCTCTGCGCCACAAACGGTTTGATCAAGGCAGGCAGATGCCGGCAAGGGAAGCAACTGGCTTGATGATATATAGGCAAAGTCATGCAGATCTGCCCGTCGGCGAATAGAATTCGCCGGAGAGCAAAAGGGGAGACCAAGCCGTCTGCGCGGGCTTTGGCCATACGACAGCCACGGCCAGCGAAGCCGTTGAGAGTGAAGCTACGATAGGGTCTCGTCACGGCCGTCGACAGCAGGCGCAAATCTGGCTTTCGCCCGCCGCTTGAAAACAGTGTAGCATGGGAAAAACTGTGCGGACGTTCTCATGAGTTTTGATGATATCGACCTCAATTTGCTACGAGTATTCGACGTTATGATGCGTGAAAGGAGCGTAACGCGTGCAGCGACCGAATTGGGAAGAACACAATCCGCTGTAAGTCATTCCCTATCAAAGCTTCGGTATCTCTTGCAGGACGAATTGTTCACGAGAGACGGGGGGGAGATGCGGCCAACCCCACGGGCGGTGGAGTTGCTGTCAGATATTTCTGCTGCACTGGCAACGATCCGCGCGTCGATCGACCGGCATCAGGTGTTCAATCCGGCAACGACGCGACGCAACTTTCGCGTTGGACTTACCGATTACCACGCCATGATATTTATCCCTGGGCTCATTCGAGAATTTTCGAGGCAAGCTCCTGGCGCGACGCTGAACGTCATTCCCGCAAACGGACCCGAGATCGGTTCATCAGTCTATTTGAGACAAGTCGACTGTGCGCTGACGGGAGCCGCGATACGCGATGACCCGGGTCTCCTGAAGGTGGAACTTGGCCAGGATCAGCTATTTTGCGCGGTGTGGAGTGGAAGCAAGATAGCCAGGAACGCAATGACACTGGAAACGTATTTGGCCAGTTCTCACCTGCAGATTTCCGCAGATGGTCTGGCAGAAGGTCTTGCTGATGCCGCCCTCAAGCTAATGGGTCTACGGCGCAATGTCGTTGCGACCATCTCGAATTATCTGGTGCTGCCCTGGGCGCTTCGCGGCACTGAACTGATTACCCATTGCGGCGATGCCATCCTGCAAATGCTGGATGAGAGGAGCGAGGTGACGCTGGTCCCGCCGCCCCTTCCGATATCAAATGTGAATGCGTGGCTCATTGTTCACCGCCAGATGGCGAATGACCCGGGTACCAAATGGCTCCGGGAAATCATCATTAGCATCTACAACGAGTCGCGGACCAAGAGAGATCAAGGGCTAACCGTCGGAGCACCGGGGTTGGCTGCACAATAGATCGCGCGCACTGTCGCTCATTCGATCAGCCCGCTCAAGCAAACCGGCCCGATCACCACTCAAGTCCCTTTTCACCCGAGAGCGGGTGCCTCATAAATTATGAGCAGCGCTCATTTTCGTAATGAGAACAATCAATTTGACGAATACTTATGCTTGAGAGCACAGTCTCTTCAAGAAAAACAGGGGAATACCGAAATGAGATCCACGTTCAAGGGCCTCCTTGCCCTCGCTATCGCGTGCACCGCCTCCTCGGCGTGGTCCGCAACCCTCGACAATGTCAAGAAAAATGGCGTGCTGACGTGTGGCACAAATTCGGCCACGGCTGGCTTCAGCCTTCCCGACAATGAAGGCAAATGGACCGGATTTGTGGTCGACTATTGTCGCGCCGTGGCCGCTGCCGTGCTCGGGGATGCGCAAAAGGTCAAGTTCATCCCATTGACGCCAAAAGATCGCTTCACCGCCTTGCAGTCGGGAGAGATCGACATCCTCGCACACAACGCAACCTGGACCTCCTCCCGCGATACATCCCTCGGCATACTGTTTGCCGGCACGTATTTCTATGACGGCCAGGGATTCATGGTGCGCAAGGCGGACAACATCACGTCAGCCAAGGGGCTCGAGGGCGCATCGATATGCGTCACCCAGGGCACCACGACCGAGTTGAACCTTGCCGACTATTTTCGCTCGCAGTCGATCAAGTACACGACGGTTGGTTTCGCCGACGAGGAAGCGGTCGTGAAGGCTTACGAGGAGGGTCGTTGCGACGTCTTGTCCGCGGACACCTCCACCTTGAACGCGTCGCGGCTTCGCATGGCCAAGCCGGACGACAGCATTGTTCTTCCCGAGCTGATCTCAAAGGAGCCGCTTGGCCCGGCGGTGCGGCAGGGTGACGACCAGTGGTTCAATGTGGCGAAGTGGACGCTCTACGTCATGGTGGCCGCGGAAGAAAACGGGGTCACCTCCAAGAACGTCGATGCCATGAAGTCGTCGGACAATCCCAGCATCCGCCGTCTGCTTGGCGTGGACGGTAGCATAGGCAAGGACATCGGGCTCGGCGACGACTGGCCGGTCCAGGTGATCAAACAGGTCGGCAACTACGGTGAAGTCTTTGATCGCAATATCGGCAAGGATTCGCCGCTGAAAATGGAGCGTGGCATGAACGCGCTCTGGAACAAAGGCGGCGTTCAGTACGCTCCGCCGATCCGCTAGGCAAAGCATGGTTGCAAGGCGCTGGCGTGTTACCACCAGCGCCCTGCACGGATCCCGATAGGAACAGGCCATGTCCCATTTGTCGCTTCCCGCGCCGTCGCGCAGGAGCCTGTCGCTGCACGATACGAAAGTGCGAGGCGTTCTCTACCAGCTCTTGCTCGCTGGCTGTCTGCTGGCCTTGGCCCTGGGCATCGGGATGCAGACAGCATCGAATATGCGGGTCCGGGGGATTCCGCTCTCATTCGATTTTTGGAATGAGGCTGCCGGCTTCGACATCAGTCAGACCCTGATACCGTACGATGCGCTGTCCACCTATGGTCAGGCCTTCTGGGTCGGAGTGGTCAACACACTCTACGTCAGCGTACTCGCAATCCTGTTGGCGACCTTGCTTGGCTTCGTCATCGGCGTTGCCCGCCTGTCGCGGAACTGGATCGTTTCGAAGGTGGCGACCGCCTATGTCGAGCTTGTGCGCAATGTCCCGTTATTGCTGCAGCTGCTGTTCTGGTACAACGCCGTCCTCAAGCCGTTGCCCTCCCCGAAGGCGTCTATCGCCATCCCCGGCGGCATCTACCTAAACAATCGCGGCCTCATCATTCCGGAGATCCAGTTGCATCCGGGAGCGGGGTTGGTGAGCCTGGCATTCGTGACGGCCATTTCCTGCTGCGTTGCATTCTGGTTTCGCGCCAGGAGCGTCCAGAGACGGACGGGCAAGCAGCTGCCGGTGCTTTTGGTCAGTCTGGCGACGTTGATAGGATTTCCGCTGGTCGTGTTCCTGGAGGCTGGCGAGCCGGTCTCGTTCGTCGCGCCGCAGCTGCGCGGCTTCAATTTTCAAGGCGGGCATCAGCTCTATCCGGAGTTTGCCGCTCTCCTGATCGGTCTGTCGGTCTACACCGGTTCATACATCGCCGAGATCGTTCGAGGTGGAATCCAGGCAGTGCCAAAGGGCCAGACGGAGGCTGCGTATGCGCTGGGGCTGGCGCCGGGCAAGACGCTTCGTCTGGTCGTCGTTCCCCAGGCGCTGCGGATCATCATACCGCCTTTGACAAGCCAGTATCTCAATCTCATCAAGAACTCGTCGCTGGCGGTGTTCATCGGGTATCCCGACCTCGTGCAGATCTTTGCAGGGACGGTGCTCAACCAGACCGGCGCGGCCGTCCAGGTCATGGCGATCACCTTGTCTGTCTATCTCGTTATCTCCCTTGCCACGTCGTTGGCCATGAACGCGTGTAACCGACATTTTGCGATCGTCGAGAGGTGACGCGTGAGCGATCAGTCCATGCATTCGCCTTTTGTCAGCGGTGCGCTCATACCAGCGATGGCGCCCCCCGCCGACGTTCGGCCAGGTCCAGTGACCTGGATAAAAAAGAATCTGTTTTCGACGCCGGCTTCAGGCGCGCTGACAATCTGCTTTGTCGTCCTCGCCGTGTGGCTGCTGCATCACTTTTTGAGCTTTGCGATCTTCGACGCGGTCTGGAGCGGCGGTCGCGAAGCATGCCGTGCGAACAGCCAAGGAGCTTGCTGGCCTTTCATTGCCGAGAAGTTCGACTACCTGCGATACGGCGCGTACCCGGTTTCCGAGCGGTGGCGCGTGGACCTTGCGCAGGCGATCGGCGCCATCCTCATCGTTTGGCTCCTGTGGACGAAGGCTCCGCGGCGCGAAGTGGCGGCGTTGCTATTCTTCCTCGTCTACCCCATTGCCGCGTTCGTTCTGGTGCGCGGCGTCGCCTGGCTCCATTTGCCTGTCATCGACACGACGCTCTGGGGCGGTCTCTTGATCACGCTGCTGATGTCGATTGTGGGCATCGTCTTCTCGCTTCCGATCGGAGTTATCCTGGCGCTTGGACGCCGGTCGGAACTCCCTTTCGTCAAGACGGTTTGCGTCACATTCATCGAAGTCGTCCGGGGCGTGCCGTTTATCACGGTGTTGTTCATGGCGAACTTCATGATGCCGCTTTTCGTCCCCGACTATCTGACGCCTGATCGTCTGCTGCGCCCGCTCATCGCGATAGCGTTGTTCTCATCCGCCTATATGGCCGAGGTTGTGAGGGCCGGCCTTCAGGCGATCCCGAAGGGCCAATACGAAGCGGCGAAAGCGCTCGGGATCAACTACTTCGACATGATGCGCCTGATCGTCCTCCCCCAGGCGTTGACGATCGTTATCCCGAGCATCGTGTCGACCTTCATCGGCCTGTTCAAGGACACGACGCTGGTCGCCATCGTCGGCATAGCAGATTTCCTGAGGGCCGTCGAAACGGCGCGAGTCGATCCGAACTGGGCAGGCCCGACGATCTCCTCAACCGGCTACCTCTTTGCCGGACTGGTCTACTGGGGCTTTTGCTTCGGCATGTCCCGCTACTCGCAATCGATGGAGCGCCAATTGGCGCGTGGCCACAAATCCTAGGACGAGATGATGATGCCACAAGCAATGCACGCAGCGACGAAGGCAACGCCCTACGGCAAGGCGATGGCCATCGAACTGCGTGACGTCAATAAATGGTTCGGTTCGTACCATGCGCTCAAGAACATCAACCTCTCGGTGACGCGGGGGCAGCGCATTGTGATCTGTGGCCCCTCCGGGTCGGGCAAGTCGACGATGATCCGCTGCATCAACCATCTCGAGGAGCATCAGTCGGGCGACATCATCGTCAACGGCAAGTTGGTAACCGAGGATCTGCGCAAGATCGACGCAGTGCGCAGCAACGTCGGGATGGTGTTTCAGCACTTCAATCTGTTTCCCCACCTTACGGTGCTTGAGAATTGCACGCTTGCGCCGTTTTGGGTGAGAAAGATGCCGCGGTCGGCCGCTGAGGAATTGGCGCGCCATTATCTCGATCGCGTCAGAATTGCGGAGAAGGCGGAGAGCTACCCAGGGCAGTTGTCGGGTGGCCAGCAGCAACGCGCTGCAATTGCCCGGGCTCTCTGCATGAACCCAAAGATCATGCTTTTCGACGAGCCGACCTCTGCCCTCGATCCGGAGATGGTCAAGGAGGTGCTCGACACGATGGTGTCGCTTGCGAGTGAAGGCATGACGATGCTGTGCGTGACGCATGAGATGGGCTTCGCGCGGGAGGTGGCCGATCGCGTGGTGTTCATGGACCGCGGGGAGATCGTCGAAACCAACACGCCCCATCAGTTCTTCACCAACTCCCGATCGGAACGGGCACGGCAGTTTCTGGCGCAAATCCTCAAATAGGGACGTCCGCAGAAGCAAAGCGGCTGTAACCGTAGCAACAGATTTTCTAGGTGACTATCAAATGGCTTGTGCAGACACGCCCGCATCGGCGCTTGGGCAACGAAATATCGCGGGAATAGATTTCGACCAAATCCACGACCGCCAGCAATTCGGATCCGCCAAATGGGCCAACCAGTGGGATGAGTTCTCTCCGCAGGTCGAGGGCCAGAACCTGCTGTCCCTATGGACAGCGGATATGGATTTCCGCGCTCCGGAAACCGTCATCGCGCGGCTGCGCGAGGCCGCGGATCATGGCATTTACGGCTACACACGCCGCGATCCGCGCCACTATGAGATCGTGCAATCGTGGTTCGCGCGCCGGCACAACTGGTCGCCGAAAGTGGAGACCTTGCTTCCCGCCCCGGCGATCATGCCTTCGGTCGCTGCGATACTGCGAACCTTCACGAAGCCTGGTGACGGCGTCATTGTGCAGTCGCCCGTGTACTCGCCCTATTTCGAAGTGGTTCAGGGAAACGGGCGGGTTCTGCTTACGAACCGGCTGAGATTGCACAACAACAGATATGAGCTCGATCTGGAGGATTTCGAGAAACTGGCGGCTGGCGGTGCCAAGGCATTCCTGCTGTGCAATCCTCACAACCCTGCCGGAATGGCCTGGACACTCGAAGAATTGGCGGCGCTTAACGACATTTGTGAGCGCCATGGGATCCTGGTCATATCCGACGATATTCACTGCGACATAAGGTTGTCGGATCGCCCCCACATCGTCTTCTCCTCCATCTCGGAAGATGCCGCGGAGAAATCGTTCATCTGCACCGCGCCAACGAAGACTTTCAATCTTGCCGGGGTTCCTTCGGCAATCATTTCAGTTGCCAGCAAAAAGCGCCGCGAGACACTTCTTGCCGCAATGCAGGCGTCATTCATGGTAAATGCAAACTTTTTCGGCCGCTTGGCCCTGGAGGTTGCCTACAGCAGCGGCGCGCCATGGCTCGACCAACTCACGCGTTACATCGCCAGCAACATTGATCTGGTTTGCGAGTTCGCCGGTGAACACCTTCCAGGCATCACGCCCATGCGGCCCGACGCATCGTTTCTGGTGTGGTTGGACGCGTGCGCGCTCGATCGCAGAGTGGGTGGAATTCAGAAGTTCTTTGTCGATCAGGCCGGGGTCAATCTCTACGACGGCCGCGTCTATGGGCCTGGCGGCGAAGGCTTCATCCGTCTGAATGTCGGCTGCCCGCGTCCTCTGTTGCGCCAAGGGCTGGAGCGCATGTCCAGCGCGCTGGCATCTTTGTGATTGAGCGCAACAAGCCGGAATGCTGCGAATGCGAACTGCCGTCATCAATCCCAACACGACCGCTTCGTCGCAGCCGCCATGGCGGTGGCGGGCCCAGGGACCGAGATATTGGGCATGCAGTCCATGGCTGGACCTGAAGCGATCGAAGGGCCATTTGACGGTGAACTCTCCGTACCGGGCCTGCTCAAGCAGGTGGTCGCGGCGGAAATGGACAATGTCGACGCCCATATCATTGCGTGCTTCGAGGCACCATTGCTGATCGACGCCCGCAAGCAGGGGGAGGCCTCAAGGTGATCCACCGGGTGTCTACTCGCAAATTGGCGACCCGCCCGCCGCCTAATTTACGCGGCGCGTCGTTGAGCGAGGACCGAACGGGCCCGACGAGGGTCGACAGCGGTTACGATGCCGTGGTGGTGATCGCAGTAGACGCGGTCCGGCGAAGTTGACCCAGCACAAAAACGGTAACCGCCGGGTACCGACGGGTCTTCGCTTACCGGGAAGCGGCACTGATAGAGGCCTAGCTGAATGAGGGGGACGTCTCTCGAAATTACTCTGATATTTTCAGGCATGGTTTTCAGGTTCCTAGTTCATAGCCATTGCCGGTTGAGGGCCGCAGTGCGACCGCGTCAGGCCAGCTTCTCTCGTTTTGGAGGGCAATGGATCACCATATGGTGTTGGTTGCAGCGTCAATGAAGCCCGACGGCCTGGTTTCTGAAGCCAATAGTTTGCGACTTAAGGCCACAGTTGCCGCTAGGTAGCGTGCGGTTGACAGCGCGAAGGCGGCCCGGCGCCGATGTTGCCGTACCTCTGATCGTGGCGGTCACTGCCCCCTGGGTCCGTCGGCAGACGGGGCAGGGGGTGCCCTTGTGGGGCCCCTATCAGGCGCGCCCGACCGACACCTCTTCTCAGTCCGGGGCCTCCTCATGGCCGGCCGCTCTCGCCCCAACCCAAATCACTCTGAACGACGGAGTTCGACCCTTTTGCTGTCATTCGGTTGCGAGCGTTGTATGGCGCGATCGGACCCAAGACGCTTTCCGTAGGCTGAACCTTGGATGGCCGCTTTGCGCCCAAAGTCGGACATTTAAGCGCAATTAGGGACTGCCAGAAAGCAGACGTTGCGCACGAATCCGGCTATCAAATTGCGTAACATTGGGTATGGAAAGAGCGTCCAC
>NZ_JAMYLH010000058.1:0-15493 GCF_040317925.1 Mesorhizobium sp. M1348
CCGACCAGCTCCGCCGATCACCCGTTGCTCAACCCGCACCATACGGCGTAAAACCCGCCGAGGCTCTAACTGCAGCCGGATGAAAATTCAGTGGCAGGTCACTGGCCTTGTACATTTCTGAGATACGGCGCGAGTACAACGTCGATTTCAGCCAAATAGGCATATGTCGTGGCGTGGGGAACGTAGCCATGAAACACTGTGTTCGGGCATTGGGCCAGCTTCGATGTCCAATACGCTAAATCGCTGGGTGTTCCCCCGACGATATGAAATGTCGCCCAGCCGCATCGAGGCGCAATAGCGCTTATGATCTCATCCCGACATAACCGATCTTGAACGTGCCAGTGAGGCTGCATGTCTCCACGTTCGGTGGAACCGGATCCGCGCCATTGGGCGCGATGAAAAATTTTCCGGCATGTTGAGGAAAAGACAGATGCTGTCGTCCCGCAGACGTTGCGACGTGGGTGACCAGCATACTGAATGCCTCCAACCCTATCAGTTTGGCAAGGCGCCGACGCTGACGGCTGCTCAAACCGCCAATCGGATGGTGAAGCTCAAACATCGTGAACCGGAAAATTCCGGCGGAAACAAGCGCTACAGTAGCCGAGCGTGTAAAGATGACATCCGGCCTCAGCCAGACCGCAGCAAGAAGGGCCAACACGGCAAAAAGCTCCCGGCCGGTCACAAGCCAAAAGGGTACGGGAGAACGCGGAATGGGAACTCGGTGTTCAATCCGCTTCCTCGCGCCTCTATGAATACACGGGATCATTATGAAAAGAGAATACACGGGATCATTATGAAAAGATCGCGCGCGAATACGCTAGCAGGACCTCCGCACCGGCAACCCGAAAAGCATGACACATCTTTGCGACATGTGCCGCATTGGCGGCCGGCGCTGGGACGTATGCGGAATGTATATAGAGAAGCCGCATCCACAAAGCCTATCTTTCAAGCTTCTGTGCCGCAAGCAATCAAACGGTGCCCAAAGACCACAATCGGCAATGCGCGAACAAGTGCTTGCAGTAAGGGCGATAATCGACAACAGACTGTAGACCCATTCCTGAGGTGCCGGCCCCGCACGCGAAGCTCTAGCTTAAGCTTAGCCGTTCAGGTCGAGCCACCGCGCCGCCGTTCCGGTTGCCTCAGCAAAGTCGAGCGCCCTTTTTCGCGAGCTTACGGCAGGGCCCGCGACAGCTCCCGTCGCCCTTCACCGGATAGGTCCTCTGACCACAGCGGTCATCAAAGCCCCAGCCAGCCAGCAATGATGTTGCGCTGTATCTCCGAAGTCCCGGAATAGAGCTTGCTGCCAATGGCATCGCGCACGGCACGTTCGACTTCGAATTCGCTCAAGAAACCATAGCCGCCGAAGACCTGGACGACATCGAGCGTAGTGCGGACTAGCGATTCGCTCACAAAGAGCTTCGAAACGGCGGCATCGAGGGATACGGACTCGGAGCGCTCAAGGCCCCACGCCGCCTTGTAGGTGAGGAGTCGGGCCGCCTCCACCTGCATCTTCATGTCGGCAATTTTATGGGCGACCGCCTGGTGCTTGGAGATGGCTTGGCCGGACTGATGTCTGGTGCGCGCATAGGCCACTGCCTTTTCCAGAAGCCGCTCCATCGTACCTACATGGCCGGCGAATAGGCACGCCCGCTCCCAGTCCATGCTATGGGCGAATAGCCTCGAGCCGCCGCCCACTCCGCCGAGAACGGCGTCTTTCGAAACGAGCACATTCTCGAAGACAAGCTCCCCGATCGGAGACGTCCGCAGCCCCATTTTTTCGAACTTTTGCGCGACCCGATAGCCCGGCAGCGTGCAGTCCATCAGGAAGCTCGTGATCCCGCCGAAATGACCCTTGGCGAAGTCAGTGATAGCAAAGACGACGGCTATATCCGCCACCGGCCCGTTGCTCACGAAGGTCTTCGTCCCGTTGACTATAAAGCCGTCGCCATGGGGCTCCGCCCTGGTTTTCATCGCAAATGCATCGGAGCCCGACTCCGGTTCGCTCATCGCATTGGCTGCGATCAAAGTGCCATCACAGAGCCCCGGAAGATATCGATTCTTCTGCTCTTCAGTGCCGAACTTCCAAATCGGCACAACGCCGGCCAAAAGGTGGGCGCAGATCGAGAACACCAAGCCGGAATCCTCGCAGCCGTAGCCGAGCGCGTCGATTGCAATGGCCGTGGACAGGGAATCGAGACCGGATCCGCCGTAGGCTTCGGGGACTGGCAGGCCGGTCAGGCCCATTTGCGCGCAGGCCTGCCACAACTCGCGCTGGAATATTTGGTCTCGGTCGCGCTGCCTGACATCCTTGTTGAGCTTACCTTGCGCGAAGCGAAGGATCTCCCCGCGCAGGATACGCTGCTCCTCGTTCAGCGCGAAATCCACTACTCCATCCTTATTAGATGCTGGTAGTCGATCTTATCCGTCGATGTCTTCGGAAGTAATGGCTGATGCGAGAACCAGTCCGGGGCCATGTAGGCCGGCAAATTGTGAGCGCAGAACCGCTTCAGGTCGATGAGTGACAGCGCAGCACCGTTGCGCGAGGCATAGAACACTTTAATGGAGACGCCCGACTCCTCCGAGCGAGCGATCGCCGCCACCTCGGAGATCGCTGGATGGCGATAGAGTGCCGTCTCGATCTCGCCAAGTTCGATCCGATATCCCCGCCTCTTGACCATCCGGTCGCGTCGACCGCGGAAGATGTAGACGCCATTATCGCCTTCGATCACGATATCGCCGGTCCGGTACCAGCGGCCGGTTGAATCGACGTGAAAAGCGCCGCTTGTTCGCTCAGGCAGGTTCCAATAGCCCAGCATCACGGGCGCGCCGCTGATTGCGAGCTCGCCTTCCTGGCCTCGCGGAACGTCGCGGCCCTTCGCATCAATCACGCGCGCCTTAACATGCGAGCAAGAGCGCCCGATCGGAAATGGCGCTGTGCGGTCTTCGGCGATCGTCTGCGGGATTTCGTAATAGGTACAGACGTTGGTTTCGGTTGGGCCATAAAGATTCAGGTAGCGGGGGCGCGGAATCAGAGCCTTCAGCCTGCGCAGATGCTTGACCGGAAAGACCTCGCCGGCAAATAGAATGAACCGAAGAGTGTGGTCGTCGCGAGCATTAAGGCCGCCGTGCTCGACTAGAAGCGTCAGTACGGAGGGCGTGGAATACCAGACGGTCAACCGCCGCTCCGCGATAACCGAGGCCATTCGGGCCGGATTCTTGCCGAGCTCTTCACCGATCAGGAATACGGTCGCGCCGTGCTTCAGCGGTACGTAGATGTCGAGGAGGGACAGGTCGAAGTGGAAGGGCGCATGAGAGCAGAAGCGGTCATTCTCGTCAGGGGCGAGGATCTCGGAGCACCAGTCCACGAAGCTCGAGCCATTACGATGCGTCAGCATCACACCTTTCGGCTGGCCGGTCGAGCCCGAAGTGTAAAGCACGTAAGCGAGGTTCTCCGGCCCCGGCCGCGCCGATTCGTCCTCCACCGCCAAACCGCCCTCGGCTTCCATGCGAGCCAGGTACGTCGAGAGCGGCGAGGAACTGTCGGACCCGTCGAGCGGCAAGAGCCGAGGTTCCGCATCTAAGCGCGCTAACTCGCAGCGCAAAGCTTCGGCTCGGAACGCCTCCACGAAAATCGCGCGCACGCCGCAGTCGGTGAATATGAACGCGTTACGCGCAGGCGGCGCCAGAGAGTCGACGGGCACATAGGCCGCGCCGACCTTCAAGATGCCGAATAAAACAGCGAGCGAAGCGATCGATTTTGGAAGGCAAATGCCGACGCGATCCCCCGGACGGACGCCTATCCGACGGAGATAGTCGCGCACTCGGCTCGACAGCGTGTCGAGCTCGCCGTAAGTGATCTGCCGCCCGGAACTCGCCTCGACGGCTGCGCACCTACCGCTATGCCGCATCGCGCTCTGTTCCAGATATTCGTGTAAGGTAGCGACCGTCATGACGGGCTCTATGTAGACGCCTGCTTGGATTGGACGAAATTGGCAATATGGGCGATGGAGTTCAGGTTCTCTGGCACGAGTTCGTCGGGGGCGATTTCGATACCGCAGGACTTTTCTAGGTAGGCAACGAGCTTAAGCGTCGCCAGCGAGTCGAGAATGCCGCCATTTATCAGCTCCGTTGAATCCGTCAGATTCTCCGGCCTTTCACCGGGCAGGAACTCCTTCAATATGAAGTCCTTTGCCATTGTCCTAATCTGGATCGCGTCCATTGTTCCTCCTTTTGTGGAGCAACCGCAAGGTTCAGGGGAATTAGATCCCGGCGTTGCTGCAGCACCTCGTAAAGCTTGTCGGCGATAAGCCGATGGCCAGCGGCGTTTGGGTGATCATCCCAAGGTGCTACTTGAAGGGTCCGCCAGTCGTGCCCGTCATACACATTGGAAAGATCGAGAACGTTGAATCCAGCCTCGGCAGCGAGGCGCCTCTCCATCTCGGGACTGGTCCTCTCGTCTGGTCTGGGTAGATAGATCCAAAAGACCCCGACACCTTCTCGTTTCGCAGCTTCCACGATTCGAGAATAGATCGCACGCAGAAGTCTTTCTCCGTAGGGCGTGAGCTTTCTTTGAAGCACCTCGCGGTCGGCGCCGGGATCTATCCCGCTTTCGCGTACAATGTCGCGCACGAAGTCGTAGCGATATGCGGAGCCGTTCTGGATTGCTTTCACGAGACGCTTTAGCATTCGTGGAATAAGCGCGCTGTGCTCGAAGTAAAAAATGTACTGTGGTTTGAATGCGAGCACCCGATCCTCGGTGATGGCCAGAATGTCCAGGGGAACATAGCCCCCAACGGCAAAGTTCAGCACCTCGTAATCTCGATACCCTCTGTCGGCCGCCTGCTCATTCAGCCGCCGCTCCAACAAGCCCTCAAAAACCTCTTCATCCGCGACACCCTCGCCGAAGACGTGCGAAGAGCCGACGACTGCAATTCGTAGGGTGCCGGGAGAAGGGATCTTCTCGTAGTCCTGATCTCGCATGCCCCAGCGGTTGATGTGGACCCGGGTTCCCTTAAAGTCTGCTTGGGAGAGTGGACGCAGATAGGTCGTGGGAAGCGCACCTGTGAACTCACTCAGCGGCGTTTTGTCTAAATTCTCCCATCCCTCGTCTCGTCGTTGGCCGTAGACAATCCACAGTTCTGGGTTAAATGCGCTGACATTGACGAGGTTCTCGTAGTAGCCGCGCTCCAGGTTCGCGCTGTCGCGGCTATTGAGGTTCGGCATTCTAATGTCGGCCATTGCGGTACTCACCGTCTCGCCGAGGCCACCGCGACCCCCCAGGAGCGAGGTGCAAACCGCGATCAACCCGCAGACACCGACCGACGCAACCGATCGCCAGAAACTGTACTGGCGGTCGGCGGCGCCACGCGCGAGCGCAAGGGCAGGAATGCCAATTATAGCTGCCACCGTGACCAGCACGAGGGCGGGCGTCATTTTGCCGGGACCTTCCACGCCCACGGTGTCGAAGACCGAGAACCATTGCGGGACCGAGCTCGCGCTCCAAAACGACCAAAGGAGCGAGATGACGACGAACACGCCGATGGTCCGGCCCGCAGTTTGCAGCGCACCGTTCCAGCTGAGTGCACCGCCACGCAGGCGCCGCGTGCGACCGTGCCGCATTTCATAGAGGGCGTTGACTGTCACGAGCACGGCCAGGATCATCCAGAAGAGGAAGTCGTTCCAAGTGAATACCCAGGTGCCACGCAACCAAAACCACTGATAATTGTGTAGCAGCCACGTCGCGAGGAACGCCAGGAGTGTCGCGCTGACGACCGCCACGCTCTCTCCCCAGCGTCGAAAACGAAAATAAACGGGATAGTATACAATTTTCATTATAAAGTCTTTCCAATATATATTTATTCGACGCCAGAAGTCTGTAAAGCTCGAGGAAAGGAAATAGAGATTGTGGGTTTCTGGAAGATTGAATCCAAATAAATGAAGAATCCCGCTGATTACGTGAAAGGTTCCTGAAATCTTGAGATAAAGCAAAAACGGCCAGATCATGAACTGCAAAAGCTCAACCTGATTTTGTACATCCTCTGCATCGATCACAAATCGCTGATATACGATGCGGTAGCATATCAAATGGATAGCACCGCGAAACAGCAACTGAATACCCGTTTGATAGATATAGTGCTGGTCAGCATTGTAGTAGCTGCTACGGAAAGTCCTAAAATCTACGACTGGAAAGAGCGGGAAGCACACATTCGGCAACATAAAGAAATACGCGAGCCGTTCCGACAGCGTCGACATTCTCTGTTCTCGCCGCATTTCGTATACATAGACGATCAGACGGAACATGAACATGGAAGCGAGCACGGGCCAGATGGCGTGCGTCCATGGGGTCGCTATCCAATCCATCCGTGCGGCGGCGAGCCCGCAGCCGGCGCCAACCAGCACCAGCACTCTCCATCCAAAAGCGATCGGCAGGCGAGCAATTTCGATCAATACGAGCCCAATGACGACGATCCAGGCAGCATCGATGAGGCCCTCAAATCTCCAATGATGCCAGTTGGGCCCAAAGTTACCAAAGACGGCGGCGATAGCCGCGAACGAGAGCAGCACGAAAAACGGCAGCCGGTAACGCTGTGGCAGGAAGTAGTGCACGCACCAGCCGGCGAGAGCGACGAGCAGGACGCGGACAAGCGCAGTAGTCTCAAGCCTGAGGAGATAGACGAGCGTGATGAAGAGGGCCAACTGGCCGGCTATGGCTAACCAAGCCAGAATGCTTCTCGGGTCAGACTCCGTAGGACCCGCCGACCAGGGAAGGATCAATGTCTTCATGTCAAGGCCACGGATCTCTTGATCGATGCCGGCGCACATCGACAATAAGCAACTTTGGGGCACGCGAAAGTTCCCCGAGCTGCAGCCAAGCGACCTCTGCCATTGGCTCCTGTCCCCTGGAAAAGGTAAGCGCACCGCTCCCTTAAACCGTTGCCTTGACTAATCTTTCAACGAGTCCGATTTCGCGCAAACGCGTTAAGCAGAGACATTAGCATGGAAGTATACCGCCAAATAATCATTCCGCTGTGCCCAGGGTAACAGCGACATGTCTCTGAGACGTTTAAATCAATTAGGCTCAATCTGAGCGACTGGGATAACCCCCTCCTTATGGAACGGCATGTGCGGCATGCACCCATCGATGCGCGGCTGGGCATGGGAACGTAGCCATCCGATGGATTCAGCGCGATCGGTGCGGCGATATGAAAGCACGGGATTCGGAAATCAAGATCGACATGGGGCATCGACTGCGGATCGTTCATGTCATTACCCGTCTCATCAATGGCGGTGCTGATGAGAATACTGTCCATTCCTGCAATTGGGCCGCGCAAGGAGGACATGATGTTGTCCTACTTCACGGCGAGACGGTCCACCCGGAAATCATAGCTAGAGTGGACCCGCGGGTGAAACTCATTGGCGTCCCGAGCTTGACCCGGTCCATTTCGCCTGTTTGCGACGTGAGGGCATTGTTGTCGCTTACCCGAAGGTTCCGCTCGTTGAATGCCGACATCGTGCATACGCACACCAGCAAGGCAGGCATTCTCGGGCGTTTCGCGGCATGGGCGGCGGGAGTTCCAGCGATCGTTCATGGCGTGCATATCGTGCCTTTTGTCAATGTCGGCGTCGCCGAGCGGTTTGCCTATCTCGTCTTGGAAAAGCTGGCAGCACCACTCACCAGTGCGTTCATCAGTGTGAGCGAGGGCATCCGTGATTTGTGCTTAAGCGCAGGAGTGGGACGTCCGGACAAACATTATGTGGTCCATTCCGGATTCGATCTCGATCGTTTTCGCAACGCCGGTCCGCCCGATGATTGGCGCGATTTGTTGCGCTTGGCACCGGACGCGCCGCGGCCGCCTGTGCTCTTGATGATCGCTGCATTCGAGCCACGGAAGCGACACACGGAATTTCTGGACGTTTTCAGGAAAGTCGAGATCCGCTTACCCGACGCGGTGCTTGTGCTTACGGGCGACGGACCGCTTCACTCGGTCGTCGAATCGCGGGCCAAATGGCTCGGGCTGGAGCGCCAAGTGGTCTTTACCGGTTATCGGGACGACCCCGAGCGGCTGATCGCGCTCGCGGATCTCTGCCTGCTCTGTTCCATGCGTGAGGGACTCCCCCGCGTGGTCATGCAATATCTCGCCGGCGGCAAGCCTTGCGTCGCTTGCGATCTGCCAGGTCTTCGCGACGTGCTCCGCCCTGGTATCAACGGTGTGATTGCACCCGCGCACGATTTGGCAGCCATGGCCGACGCCATTGCAGCCCTCCTTGAGGATCGTGAAAGACTGGCTGGCCTCGCCCAAGGTGCCGCGGCGACTGATCTTTCGAACTGGGACGCCAGGCTGATGGGCAAGCGGATCGATGCCATTTACCGCAAAGTTCTTGACCAGCATTGGGCAAGCAAGGGAGTGTCAGCAAGGCGTCCTGTCCGAAATGTTGCGCTTCCGCGATGAACGGGTGTGACCTATGCGTTTTACAGTGATCGATAGGTTATCGGATTGGATAGCGGTGCACACTTTGCCGATTTCGAGTATAAGGTGGAGTGCGTCGTTCTAGACGAGGGGCTCGGTGCGCTGAAGGCGGTGAAATGCCAAAAAACGGCATCTTCTTTTTTGCACGTGGGACGGGTTGTAATCTTGGTGGCCGCCATCGTCCCGAGGAACGCTATCCGGCGGATTGATATGATTGTAACAGAAATTGCCTCTGCGCATCCGATGAAGTTCCCGCGAGCCGAAGCTCGTATTCTGCTCGTGCTCCCAACTTATTTTCCTGAGTCATGTGGCGGCGCCGAACAACAGACGCGGCGATTTGCCCGGGTGCTGGTTGAAAGGGGCGTTTCCGTAACTATTATAGCACCCAGGTTGTCGCGCTCGACGCCAAAACGGTCCGCCATCGACGGGGTGCCCATCCAGCGCCTTCGCTTGCGCGCGGCGCCGAATTTAGGCGGGCGGCATATACTGTCGTTCCTGTCGTGGTGTGTGCAGGTTGTGGTCTGGATGCTGCGCCATCGCGACGAATTCGATGTCGTATATATCGTCCATGCCCGACTTCACGCCGTTCCGGCGGCATTGGCAGGAGCCCTCCTGCGCAAACCGGTTCTCGCAAAATTGGGCCGGGGCGGACGGTGTTTCGATCTCGACGTTGTGCGCGAAAAGAAGATCATCGGTCGCTGGGCCTCCGCCCTGATCAAACGTCACGTCACGGCCTTCATCGCCAATAGCCGCCAAATCGCTGGTGATCTGAGGAGACATGGCATCGACGCGCATCGCATTCACATGATTCCGAATGGGATCGATCTGCCCCGCAAGCCGCGCCGCGAGCCGAGCGCCGATGGCACCCGACGCTTTATCTGCCTTGGCCGCCTCGAACCGGAAAAATGCCTCGAGCACATGATCGATGCGTTCGCGGCACTTCCCGCCGAGGCAAAAACGCAACTCACTATACTGGGCGATGGGCAGTGCCACGTCCCTCTCGAGGAACAGGCGGCCCGGTTGGCCCTTTCCGGCAGGGTCACATTCGCCGGCGCGATCGAAGATGTGTTTCCCTTTCTGTGGGAGGCTGATTTCTATCTTTCCACCTCGGTGTCGGAAGGCATGTCAAACGCCCTGCTCGAGGCCATGAGCTGCGGCGTGGTCCCGATCATCACCGATATCAGCGGTGCGTCCGACATTGTGGAACATGAGCGCAGCGGCTTTTTGGCTCGCTCGCATGCCGAGTATTGCGGACTCCTTCTTCGCGCGCTCGGCCTATCGGAAGCTAAGCGCGATGAGATGGCGCGGCGCGCAGTACAAACGATCGCTGAGCGATTCAGTATCGAGAGGGTTGCCCAAGAGCAAATGAAGCTCTTCGCGGCTCTTCTCAAGGAAAGGACATCTTCGCTCCGCGTCCGGGGTATGAACCTCACATGAAGCTCATTCTTCATATCGGCACTCAAAAGACGGGCACCACAGCGCTACAGCAATTCCTGTGCGCGAATGCAAAGAACCTCCGCGAGCACGGCATTCACTATGCCACGCCTCCGCACGAGTTCAATTTCAAGACCAATACGCAGTCGTTGTGCGGACCGGATAAATTCTTGCCTTTCTTTCTGCATCATCTGAGAAAGGCTGAACAAGACGGAGCGCACACAATCATCGCAAGTTCCGAAAATCTCTATTCTATGGTCATACACCTGATGCGCTTCATGGCCAAGATGTCCAGCGCTGATGCCCTGTCGGAGCGCAGTTTGATCGAACGTTTGCGCGATTCCATTCCGGCGAGGGTGGAATGCCATGTGCTGTGTTATGTGAGAAGGCCGGATTATTATCTCGAGTCGTTGTACAATCAGCACGTCAAGCGCGGTGTTCTGTTCACGGGAGACGTCATCGATTTTCTGAACATGATCGAGGATATGCTGGATTATCATCGCTGCCTTTCAATTTGGCGCGAAATCTTTGGGAAAAACGCGTGTTCGGTACGGGTGTACGAGTCGGCCCTGCCGAATGTGATCGATGATTTCATGAAGAACGTCGTCGGGATCGACGATATCTCCGCGTTTACGTGGCCCTGTCTTCGCGCCAATGAACGCCTGAGCCGGGACGTCTTGGAATATAAGCGCCTCAGGAACGAGCACATTCTTTTTTCTGAACGGTGGCTGGAACTCAAGATTTATGAATTGGTCGATCGGAGAGTGACGAGCCCCAACAATAATCACGAATACCTCTCACCCGATGAAAGAGCCAGCCTCCTGTCGAAGTTGCAGCCCAGCATGGAGCGGCTACGTACGGAGTTCTGTCTGCCGAGTTTTCCGGAATTCGATCTCGATGCGGCCAAGGCAGCCTGGCAGCCCTATCCGGGACTTTCGCTCGAGAAGAGACGGGAGATCGAAGTCCACCACAACGCTGTTCAAGATCAGATTGGCTTCCGTCTGGAGCGCCTTCTGAAGCGGTGGATCTCCTTGACGCGGAAGCGGCTGCCTCTTCTCTCATGGGTTTTCGACGTCACACACGGCAGCGGAATCCGCAGATTGCTGCTGGAGGCAACTAGGCGGTTTCAGTGAGTGACTGCTATCTCCGTCTCTGAACGGGCGCCAAAGAATAGGGATGGGACAGATCTGGGGCAAGCGAGCTTGGACGAGGTCATTGAACATAAGGACCTGACGCGAAGGGCGGCCAAGGGGCTCTCGTGGTCGGGAGCCGCATTGTTGGCCCGGATCTTATTGAATCTCCCGGTCACGGCCATTCTCGCGCGCCTCCTTCCCCCCAAGAGTACGGCGCTGTCGGCGCCGCGCTGATCATCGTGGACATCGGCAATCGCATTGCCAACCTGGGCAATGTCGCAAGTCGTGGTCCAGCGGGCGGATCTCGAAAAGCGCCATATGGGAACCGTGGCATTCCTGTCCCTGCTGATCGCCGCTGGCTCGCTGTGCTTCAATGGTTGTTCGCGGGCGTGATCGCCGATCTCTTTCATGCTTTCATGTGCCGGAGCTCAACATTGTTTCCCGCGTGCTCGCCTTCATTATGTTCGCAAACGCGTTCAACCTTGTGGCCGAGGCGGTTCTCTCGCGGAACTTGAAGTTCAAAGTCTCCTCGACGGCGAACTTGACGGCATGGATTCTTGCCAACGTCGGCTTGGCTATTCCGCTTGCCTATCTCGGATTGAGCTATTGGGCATTGGTGATCGCTGCCATGGCCGAGGCAATTTTTCTTTCTGGCATTTACTTGATTACCGCGAGAAGGTATCTCGCTAAACCGCGCTTCGACCTGCAGTCCTATCGTGAGATCCATAAGCAGAGCCTGGGATATTCCTTGGCCGGAGTTTCGGACTTCGGCGCCCAATACATTGACAAGATCATCGTCGCGCGTTTGGTCGGGACCACGGACCTTGGCATCTACACGAGAGCGTTCATTCTGATCACAATACCGGCCATTCTATTTGGAAACCTGAGTAGAACGGTCGTTTTCCCGTTGCTGTCAAAAGTGCAGACCGACGAGGCCAGGTTGCGCACCGCTCAGCTGAAGGGCCATGCCTTGACCGCAGCCCTCACCCTCCCGACCAGCGCGTTTCTTTGCTGCTTCTCCAAGGAGATCGTCCTGACAATTTTCGGCCCTAAGTGGATAGATGCAGTGGTTCCGATTGCCGTATTTTCCGCGGCGATCTATTTCCGCGTCGGATTCAAAGTGTGCGGCGCTGTCATGCTTGCCACGGGCCGCAGCTACCGCAGCGCGTCCATGCAGATTGTCAACGCGGCGCTTGTGACATCATTCGCATTTTTCGCGGCGCCTTATGGAGTGAGCGCGGTAGCGGCGGCCGTGTCGGGTGCCATTCTAATGAGTTTCGTCCTTTATTCCGTCATTAGCTGCCGCATAACCGAATTGTCATTCGTGGATTTCGTGCTCGTCCATATCCCGCCAATCGCTTTCGCCGCCGTCATCTACGCTACTGGGTTTGCGGTCAGGATGCTATTCGCCGGCTTACCGCACTATCTTGTACTGGCAGTTGGGGCTTTTGTCATAGGCACGTTATCTGCCGTTACTGTCTATTTGAGAGCTTCGCTTCTATTCGGGAAATACGGGGTGGATGTCCTGCAAACCGTAGCGCCCAAGAAAGCAGCATGGCCCAAGTGGATTCCGAGCTGACTTGCGACCGAATACGGTTACATGCTACTCTTCGGTAGTCATAACAACATCCGGAGAGGAACCGATCATCCGCCAGACAATCGACGATCTGCTCCGCCCAAAACGTGCTTGGGGTCGAAGCCGGTTTCACCATATGCTTTCCATCATTTGGGAGTAGGAGCATCTAATGCTTGCGTCCAGAGAGGGATCACAATGATCCAACGATCAAGCGGCCACTCTTCTGGAACTCGGGAGCGGATCGGCAGACTTCTTGTTCCTGTTCCGGATGATTACTTCATTCGGCCGCCCTTTTCGACGTATCAGACAGTGCACGTGACTAAAGCGTGTCGTGATTAATTGGCCTCATATCCGGCAGCCTTGAAGAGGTTTCTGCATTCGGTTGGCTCGAACAGATGGCAGATATCGCCGAGGGCCTGGCAGAGTGCGTCGAAGGTTCTGGCCGCCTTCTTTCGCAGCCGTGCCTTGAGTTTTGAATAGGCCATCTTGACGTTGCCCCCAAGTTTTATCCAATCCTGAGTTCGCTCCGGCGATCATTGTTGCCCTGTTGGGCGGTTTGAGCGACGGGCACAGGCGCGGAGCTGATCATGGTGCGCAGCGCTGTGTCCCGTCGCGGGGTGAAGGTGTGGGCGAACTCGAAGGGGGTCTGCCATCCGAGCCGCGAATGTGGGCGATTGATGTTGTAATCTGTCCGCCAACTACTGGCCAAGACCGCGCGAGCCTGCGCCAATGAGGTGAACAGCATCTCGTTCAGCAGTTCGTCACGGAGGCGACCGTTGAAGCTCTCGATGAAGCCGTTCTGCATTGGCTTGCCCGGCGCGATATAATGCCAGTCGACGCGGCTTGCATCGGCCCAGGTAAGGATCGCATTGCTGGTCAGTTCGCTGCCATTGTCACTGACCACCATCTTCGGCTTGCCGCGTTCGATCATGAGCCGATCGAGTTCGCGGGCAACCCTCACGCCGGACAGAGACGTATCCGCGACCAACCCCAGGCACTCGCGCGTGCAGTCGTCGACGACGGTCAATATCCGGAAGCGACGGCCATCGGTCAGCTGATCCGACACGAAGTCCAGTGACTAACGGTCGTTGGGCGCAAACGGGGACCATCATCGGTGCCCGCGTTCCAATGGCCGCTTGCGGCCGCCACGGCGCCGAACGGCAAGCTTCTCCTCGCGATAGAGCCGGAACAGACGCTTGTGATTGACCACATAACCTTCCCGCCGCAGCAGCACGTGCAGGCGGCGATAGCCGAAGCGCCGGCGCTCATGCGCGATCGCCTTCATCCGCTCCCGCAGGTCACCATCGTCGCCACGGCTCGCCTTGTGGCGAACCGTCATCCGGCAGCAGCCGATGGTCTTGCACGCCCGCCGCTCGCTCATATCGAATGCCGTTCGAAGATGCGCGACAGCCTCTCGCTCGGCAGCGGGCGTCACCATTTTTTTCCGAGAAGATCTTTCAAAGCGGCATTGTCGAGCATGGCGTCCGCCAGGAGCCGCTTCAGACGAGCGTTCTCATCCTCCAGCGTTTTCAGCCGCTTCGCTTCCGACACGTCCATGCCGCCATACTTCGCCTTCCATTTGTGGATGCTGGCGTCGCTGACCCCGTGCTTGCGGCACAGATCGGCCACCGAAACTCCGGCCTCGTGCTCCTTCAAAATCCCGATGATCTGCTCTTCACTGAAACGGCTGCGCTTCATTCTCTGGTCCTCGCGTTGGGCCAGAGCGAACTTCAAACCGGATTAAGCCAAAGGGGCAACGTCACAGCGGCAAGAGTTGTATTCGACCCACCAGTGACTGTTTCATTGTCTGTCGAGTCGCCTTCGATCCGATCATTACTTCCGAATGAGGAAGGCTCCGACCTGCTGCGGTAGCGCACAACAGGGAGTTTCATCCTTCAGAAATTCATCAACCGCTGCTTTGGCGCCTGGGAATGAGACAGAATTGTAGTCATCCACGATGAGCCAGCCGCCAGGCACAGTGCGCGGATAGAAGAACCTGAGGCTTTGGAGTGTCGGCTCATACAGGTCCACATCTATATGGGTAAGTGCAAAACGCCTATCGGCAACTTCAGGAAACCGCTCTGGTATCCAGCCCGCATGCACACGTATAATATCGAACCGTGCCAAATTCCGGCACAAAACTTCCTCCGGAAACGCGAAGTGCGCACGCATACGATCAGTCTGCTGCTTATCTCGTTGAAGCCCCACATTGTCGGCTTTGACGAACTGTGAGAGGCCCGCGAAGCTATCGAAAATATGGAGCTCTCCACGGCGATTGTGCAGTTCCATCAATCGCGCGATCAGATAGGCAGCTTGACCGCGAAAGGAGCCGCACTCCGCGAAATCGCCTTCGAGCCCAGAACCGAGGACCGATCGAAGACAGTGGTAAAGGCCAGCTTGCCGAAGGAACTTTCTAGTCTGGTTGCGATTGTCATCCTCAAGCGAAGTCGCTTGCCGCGCCTCCTCGAAAATTAGTGAATATTCAGCGCCGGGCAGAAGGTGGCAATTCCTCTTCACCAACTCCTGAAAGGTGATATCACTTTGTCTTCCGACCTTACGTGTAAGAACCCTGAGCCTCTCCCACCTAGCTCTCCACAAAGAAGCTCGCCGGTTCATATCCATCTTCTCCTCCTAGCATCCAAACGCACGGATTGCACGGATTATAGTAGTCGAGTAGCGGAGAGGAATGTCACCTCTCCGCGCTCACGAAACCGGACATGACACTCTCGCGTCATCCGGCTTCTATTTTCCAGCCGTTGGTCGGACACCTATCTTCCACTGACCTGCCACTGAATTTTCATCCGGCTGCAGTTAGAGCCTCGGCGGGTTTTACGCCGTATGGCGCGGGTTGAGCAACGGGTGATCGGCGGAGCTGGTCGGGG
>NZ_JAMYLH010000059.1:0-13671 GCF_040317925.1 Mesorhizobium sp. M1348
GGTTGAATAGCAGGGGTCCGTCAGCGGTCGGATCGTGCTGGAGGAGCAACAGTGAACATGCATGGAACCCCGCCCGTCCCGCTTTCAGAGGTTGACGCGTTGGAGAAAAGTCCCGTTCTGCCGCAGATTGAATTCCGAAGCGTCACTAAGACTTACGGGAAGATCACTGCGGTCAGAGATTTGTCATTGAAAGTTAGTCGTGGAGAGTTTCTGACCATTCTAGGTCCGAGCGGTTCGGGCAAAACTACAACCCTGATGCTGCTCGCCGGCTTTGAGGCCCCGACTGCGGGTGATATCTTTATCGCTGGGCGCTCCGTCGCCGCAGTGCCCTCCTATCGGCGCGACCAAGGCATTGTGTTCCAAAGCTATGCGCTGTTTCCGCATCTTACGGTGACACGGAACCTGGAGTTCCCGCTCGAAATGCGCGGCATAAACGCTGCTGAGAGGACAACACGGGTCCGCCGCATGCTGGAGCGTGTGCACCTTAATGATCTTGGCGGCCGCATGCCGTCGCAATTGAGCGGCGGCCAGCAGCAGCGCGTGGCGCTTGCCCGCGCGCTAATCGCAGATCCGCCCTTCCTCTTGCTCGACGAACCGCTTGGCGCGCTCGATCGCAACCTCCGCGAGCAGATGCAGATCGAGATGAACAGCCTGCACAAAGAGTTCGGCATCACTACGGTCTGTGTTACGCACGATCAGGAGGAGGCGCTCACTCTATCCGACCGCATCGTCGTTATGCGCGCTGGGCGAATCGAGCAGACCGACAGCCCGGAGGCCCTCTATGACCGGCCGGCAACATCCTTCGTGGCTAAATTTATTGGCGAGGCGAATATCCTCGAAAATCCCAACTTCAAGATTGAATCCGATGCAGCGCAGCCCTCCGGCACTGTGGCTATGATCCGGCCCGAACGTATTTGCATTGTCGCTCCTGATGCGCGGGAACGCAGCGATGCAGACCAACGCCAGTCCGTCACTGGCACCGTCGACGATATGATTTATGCCGGCCCCTTGCGGAAATACCATGTGCGCGTAGGGAGCAACGTTTTCATCGTGCGTGAACATGTCGCCGCAGGGCAGCCAATCTTCCGACCCGGCGACGGGGTGTGCCTCCACTGGCTGCGGTCCGACATTCGCTTCGTCGCGGCGTGAGGCACCAAGAGGTAGACCTGATGAAGACTTTTCAAAAATTGGGCCGAATGCCCGTCGTGCTCACTGGCCCTGCTCTCGCCGTTTTGCTGGTTGTCTTCGGAATACCGATCATCCTTCTGTTCTTGACCAGCATCAATGCGCCAGCCTTTTCGGCAACCAATTATTATGAGTTTTTCGGCCAGCCCGCGAACGTCCGCGTACTCTTCCAGACCATCGAAGTGAGCGTCGTGGCCACCGTCATCTGCCTCATCGTCGGCTACCCCACGGCCTATCTGATCGTGACCGCCTCGAAGAGCGTGCGCATAACCCTCATTGCCCTCGTCATCATCCCGTATCTCACTAGCGGGTTGGCCCGTACATACGCGTGGATTGTCATTCTCGGCGATCGCGGCGTGATCAACAATCTGTTGCTCCACCTCGGGGTGATCCACGGCCCACTGCAGCTCATCTACAACACCATGGCGGTCTATATCGGCATGGTACACATCATGCTGCCGGTGATGATCCTGCCTCTGGTTAGCGCCATGATGGGCATCGACAGGTCGCTGATGGCGGCGGCGCGCAGTATGGGCGCGCGGCCGCTCACAGCTTTTTGGCGGGTGTTCTTCCCGCTCAGCTTGCCAGGCGTGCGCGGTGGCTCGCTGCTGGTCTTCGTGTTCTGTCTGGGGTTCTACGTAACGCCAGCTGCCCTCGGCGGGTTGCGTGATGCCATGCTGTCTAACTTTATCGCGGGGCAAGTCGCAAGCTCCTTCAACATCTCACGAATCGCCACCTCAGCCTTCATCCTCCTTGCCATCGCCGTCGCCGTGCTTTCCGTGCTAGGGCTCGACCTCGCGGGTACCCAAGGACGCGCGGCGACACCAGCGCGGAAGTCTTGGGTTGTGCGGCTACCCATATTTGGCATGCTGAAACGCCATTTTAATGAGTCTACCAGTCCCTATCGGGCGAAGCTTTGGACGACCCAGCTCTACCAGGCAGGAGATGACAGCCGTATGTCGAATATCGTCGGCACGGTGTTCGTATTGCTCGTCATGGTCTACCTTCATGCTCCTGGTCTCATCGTCATTGTCATGTCGTTTAGTGCCGGGACTTTTCTGGAATTCCCGCCCTCGGGCCTTTCGCTGCAATGGTACCGCACCTTCTTCGGCGATCCGTCCTGGAATGGCGCCGCTTGGACCAGCATCCAGATCGGCGTAGCGGTGGCTATTGTGTCGACTATCGTCGGAACGCTCGCGGCCTATGGCCTCAACCGCACCCATCCTAAGCTACGCAGCTTCCTGACAATGACGATTCTGACTCCGGTCACCATCCCCGTCATCGTCGTCGGCATCGCGACTTATCTCGGGCTGGTCAATCTCGGACTGATAGGTTCGAAAACTGGCGTCATCTTGGCCCAAAGCCTCGGTGCCATTGGCATTGTCGTGGTGATCGTATCGGCGACGCTGGCGAATTTTGACCGAACGCTTGAGAAGGCAGCTAAAAGCATGCGTGCCGGACCCCTGCAGACCTTCATGAGGGTGACACTGCCGCTGATTCGGCCTGGCATAGTGGGAGGTGCCGTGTTCGCGTTCCTCCAGTCCTTCGACGAATTCGTCATAACATCGTTGATTAGCGGGTATTCGATCCGTACCCTCCCACTCAAAATGTACGAGAACATACGCAACCAGATCGATCCCACGATCGCCGCGGTGTCGTCCCTACTAATGCTTGTGCCCGTGCTTTGGCTCATTGTCCTCTATCTCACGTGGTGGCGGTCCCGGCCGAGAAATCACCAATCGCTCCCGGAACTTGCGACCTGAGCTGCAGGCCTACGGAGGTTGTCGGACGAAGGCTTCGTTCAGTTGGCGATTGATAAGCCTATTTCGTGACCTGAGAGACTGCCATGTCGGTAACGGGCACGATTTCCGGGATCTAGAGCTCATGTTGAGCGGTTTCTTGATCACCGTTCCGAACACTGAAGCATCGATTCGGTCGCCGATCGGAGCGCCGGTGCTTGCTTTTGCCGTGTAACAAAAAAGGCTTGATACCAACTGACCTTGAAAGCGCCTGCTAGATACTTTCTTGTAAGAATACCAGGACCGCGGCTGCGGATAATGATAAGGACCAACAACGTATGACGAGCCTTAGTTACGCTGAACGCCTACGGATGTTGGCCCCCCCCTCAGGCCGGGTACGGTGCGTTCTTGATACCGACACCTACAATGAAATCGATGATCAGTTTGCCATCGTGCAGATGTTGCTGTCGTCTGATCGTCTGGATCTGCAGGCGATCTATGCGGCACCGTTTTTTCTTGCACCGTTTTTTCCCGGCGACGACCGCTCGGAAAGCCCCGGCCATGGTATGGAGTTGAGCCATGAAGAAATCTTCCGGGTCTTGGACCGTCTGCAAGTTCGGCCTGAGGGGTTGGTATTCAAAGGAGTATCGGACTACGTTGGTCCGCAGAAGGCGGTTCGTGAAGCACCAGCCGTCGATGACTTGATCAAGCGGGCGCGAGCAAGTTCGCCGGAAGATCCGCTTTACGTTGTGGCAATCGCAGCGATCAGCAACGTCGCGTCTGCCCTTATCAAGGCGCCAGACATCAGCGATAAAATCGTCGTAGTGTGGCTGGCCGGCAATGCCTTAGAATGGCCAAACGCCAACGAATTTAATTTGTGCCAAGATCTAGGCGGATCTCAAGTCCTCCTTGATAGCGGTGTTCCGCTGGTGCTTCTTCCTTGCCTAGGCGTTGTCTCTCATCTTACGACAACCGTCCCGGAGATCGAGCGCCATGTCGAGCCTTACGGCGATATTGGCCAGTTCCTCGCCCACAGTTTCAAGGAGTTGTCCGACGATCACGTCGGCTGGTCTAAGCAACTATGGGACATGGCGCCTGTTGCTTGGCTGCTCAATTCCGATTGGTGCGAAACCGTCGTAACCCATACGCCGGTGCTCACCGATCAGTCGACATGGAGCGTTGACCGAACGCGGCATCTCATGCGATACGTTTACCGGATCCATCGCGATCCGATTCTTAAAGATTTCTTCTCAAAGCTGAAAGAGAAATACAGCTAGCGAACGGCGCCGCACGTCGCGGCCGACCCGCGCCTAGTGCCTGCTCGCGCAGCCCTGGCGAGCGCGTTGCGAATCTTCATCTCGTTATGAGCAGACACCGATCTGCAAACAGAATTGGACGCCCAACGACCATGGGCTGTTTACTGCCGATCGGCGTAGTAGTGGGCTAAGGTGTAGTCTCTGACGCAAGCTGGGAACGTTGATTGTATTGGCAGGGAAGGAAAACGCAATGAGAAATGAAGTAACCGAGGATCAGGTTCGAGAATACCAGGATCGAGGGTTCGTCGTGCACATCCCAGGCCTTTTGTCGCCGGCCGAGGTGGCCGAACTCAAAGCTGCCGTCCTCGGAGGCAGTTGAGATGATGGCTGGCCGCAAGATCGCCCCAGGTGGTATTGATCGGCTCGATGGCGACGACCGCTACTATGACAAAGTCTTTACGCAGCGGATCAACGTCTCTCGAATTAATCAGACGATCCACCGCTACATCCGAGGCCCCGAGATCGGCAACATGGCCAGCGCCCTTGCCCGTCAGCCCGCGATGCGCATCTATCTCGACCAAGCGTTGATCAAGGAGCCCTACGGCAACCCGACCGCGTGGCACTTGGACAATCCCTACTGGTCATTCTATTCGCGCGCCGCGATTTCGATCTGGATCGCGCTAGAGGATGCGACGCCCCTCAATGGTTGCCTGTCATTCGTGCCGGGAAGCCAAAGGCTCGCCAGTTACGACAACATCGACATCGGGAAAGACCTTGCGGGATTCTTCAAGATTTACCCTGGGATGGCAGAGACGAACCCTGTTGCGGTGCCAATGGCCGCGGGCGATTGCAGCTTTCACAACGGCCTTACGGCGCATGGCGCCGGGGCCAACATGACCCGCCGCCGCCGGATCGCGATGACGGCGGCCTTCATGCCCGATGGCAGCACCTTTAAGGGGAAACAGAACATCCTGCCCACGGCTTACTTCGAAAGCCTGAACGTCGGCGACAGGCTCTGCGACGACACGATCAACCCGATCGTCGGGAGAGCCTAGCTGGTCGGTCGCAGCCTGAAAAGCTGGGCGATCCGGACGGCGATATTGGCCAGTTCCTCGCCCAGAGTTTTAAGGAATTGTCCGACGATCACGTCGGCTAGTCTAAGCTTTGGGACATGGCGCCTGTTGCTTGCCTGCTCAATTTCGATTGGTGCGAAACCGTCGTAACCCATACGCCGGTGCTTACCGATCAGTCGACATGGAGCGTTGACCGAACCCGCCATCCCATGCGTTACGTGTACCGGATACATCGCGATCCAATTCTGAAGGATTTTTTCTCAAAGCTGAAAGAAAAGCACAGCTAGTGGAGGTTTCCCGACGGGTGGTGTCCCTGTTTCAACACCGCATCTCGCGGGCATCCGGGCTAGAGAAACTCGAGCAGAAGGATTTAAGCCATGGAGTATACGCGACTAGGAAAGGCCGGTCTCGAGATTAGCCGAATCTGTTTCGGGACCATGTCGTTCGGCAACAAGACCGAGGTGCGCCCTTGGGTGCTTGGCATCGAAGATGCGCGGCCGCTGTTCCGGGCGGCCTGGGAAGGCGGCATTAACTTCTTCGACACAGCTAACGTCTACGCGGAGGGCACGTCCGAGGAGATTACGGGCCTTCTGCTGAAGGAACTGGCGCCGCGCGACGAGATCGTTCTGGCGACCAAAGTATTCCACCGTATGCGACGTGGCCCGAATGGAGCGGGATTGTCACGCAAGGCGATCCTTTCGGAGATCGATTGCAGCCTTAAGCGCCTGGGCACCGAGTACATAGACATCTATCAGGTCCACCGCTATGACCCGGCAACGCCGGCCGAAGAGACCATGGAGGCGCTTCACGACGTGGTGAAGGCAGGCAAAGCGCGTTATATAGGCGCCTCATCGATGTATGCTTGGCAATTCCTCAAGTATCAACACACCGCCGAGGCAAATGGGTGGACCCAGTTCGTCTCGATGCAGAATCAGATGAGCCTGATTTATCGCGAGGAAGAGCGTGAAATGCTGCCGCTTTGCAGGGCAGATGAGCTCGGAGTCATCCCGTGGTCGCCGCTCGGGAGTGGGAAACTGACACGGCCTTGGGGCACCAAAACTGATCGTTCAACTACGGACATGTTTCACAAGACAATGTACGAACGCGACGAGGCGAACGACAAGGAGATTGTCGCCGCAGTGGAGCAGGTGTCTAAGGTGCGGAGTGTGTCTATGGCGGAAGTCGCGATGGCGTGGGTCCTGCAGAAGGATGGCATCACCGCGCCGATCGTCGGTGTGTCGAAGCTCTCGCACGTGAAGGCGGCCATCAAGGCGATCGACCTCAAGCTGGTCGACGATGAGATCGCCGCCATCGAAAGTCCCTACCGTCCGCGCACCGTCTCCGGGTTCTGAGCGACACGGGACAACGGCAGCAGATGTCTATGTGCCAGGGCATCTCGCGGAGTTCAATGCCCGTTCGGCAAGGAACCGCGCAATCCGAGGGATGATACACGGTGACTACGCCCCTAACAATGTCGTGGTGGATCCTGACAGCGATACTTTTGTTAAGTCCAGCCTTTACTTTGGTGACGCCGTCCACACTGCGGTGATATTCGACCCGGCGAATGCGAACAGAACCCGTGGCAGGATGCTTTTGAGTTTGTAACTGGGTACGAGCAAAGCCGGCCCATAAACGCGTCAGAACTTCCACTTTTGCCCGTCGCAGCACTCGCTAGGCTCACCATGCTCGCCTTAATCAGGTACTGGAAGGCAGAGGGGCGCACCAGACCAGCGCGAGGAGCTACTCGCTGGTGCCGAATATTACTGGGCGAACCTGGAGCGGGCTATGGCCGTACCGCTGGATGACTTCATCGCGCGGTTTCGATATCGCGCGGGCTAATCTGATACGTGAGAGAAGCGGCCGAAAGCGGGTGCAGTCCCTAAGTGTCTGAATCGGAATGACCGCCATGTTATCAGGTCCTTGCGAGGCGTCGGGTGAGCATGCGGATGTTTGCGATGAAGACCCAGGCCTGTGCGGATTCGATGGATCGCTCGAAGTCCTTGGCCAGCCTTCGGCATCTGCCCAGCCATGCGAAGGTCCGCTCGACGCCCCATCGGCGCGGCAGGACTTCGAAGCCTTTGGCGCTGTCCGACCGCTTGACGATCTCCATGGTGAACTTGCCGATCTTTTGCAGGGCGCCCTGCAGTTTCGGCCCTGCATAGCCACCATCGGCAAAGACATGGCGCAGCCACGGCCAGCGCTCGAGTATGGATTTCAGGACGGCCGGCGCGCCGTCGCGGTCCTGGATGTCGGCGGCGTGAACGACGACGCCGACCAGCAGGCCCAGCGTGTCGACGACGATGTGCCGCTTGCGGCCCTTGACCTTCTTGCCGGCGTCGAAGCCACGAACTCCGCCGCTTTCGGTGGTCTTCACCGACTGGCTGTCGATGACGCCGGCGGACGGGCTTGCCTCCCGGCCTTCCCGTTCGCGCGCCGCCATGACGAGTTCATTGTTGATGGCGCGCAGCAATCCTTCGTCCCGCCAGCGCCAGAAGTACTTCTGCACCGTCGAGAACGGTGGGAAATCCTTCGGCAGGAGCCGCCATGCCCCGCCCGACGAAGCCATGTAAAGCAGCGCGTTCACGACCTCTCGCAAGTCCGTCTTCCGCGGCCGGCCGATCCGGTTCGGCGCCGGCATCAGCGGCTCGATCAGCGCCCACTCCGCGTCCGTCAGGTCGCTTGCGTAGCGCGGGCAGCGCCGTTCATAGTGAGGGCGAGTGGTTTCAGTCCAGGGCATCATGATCTCCGTCGAATCTCAGCAATCCGACAGAATCACACCCGCTGAAATCACTCACTTCTTTTTGGAGCGGACACTAAGTCTCGGTCGACTAGGCTTGACCGCAAAGAATCATTATACCAATCAAGGTTGAACAATGAAGCAAGAGCCACATCTAACCTTTGATCCAGATTCGCTTGGGGTGAGCACAGGCCATCTTTTTATCCCAAGAGGCTCCGACTATGAAGCTCTTTTGCTTCCAGTCTTCAGCCTGAATAAAGGCGAGGGGCGGCGTCTTCTTATCACGGGCGGAAATCACGGCGACGAACTGGAAGGGCCGCTTGTTGCGAGACGGGTTATTGATTGGCTGCCGGAGGAGCAAACCCGCGGAAGGATAACTATCGTACCCGACCTCAACCCGCTGGCTGTGCAAGCTTGGACCCGCAATACTCCAGTGGATGGAAAGACCCTCAATTGAGAATTTCCAGGTCGTGCCGATGGGTCGGTTAGTGAACGTATAGCGGATGCGATTACGCGCCTTGCCCATTGCCGACACCATACTTGATCTGCATAGCTTCGGACCAAAATGGGATGGTCCACCGTCGGTTATTCTACATCCGATTGCCGATGCTAACCTCATGGCTAAGGCGGTGCGTGTGGCGGAGGGTTTCAAATTGCCGGTGACATTGGTCTGGGAGCACACCGAGACGGCTGGCATGTTCGACACCGTCGCCCACAATCAGGGCAAAGTACTCGTTTGCTCCGAATTTGGCGGAGGCACCGTTGGCGCCCATGCTCTCGCTATCTACGAAGCGGGGGTACGCAACGCCCTTATCGCTTTCGGGCTCGTTGACGGAAATGCGGAGCCTCCAACCTTCCTCAATCAAAAATTGAGCCGGACATTTGAAACGCTAATATCCGACGAATTGCGATCGCCTACACGCGGCATCTTCGAACCCCGTTGCTCGATTATGGAGGAAGTGAAAAAGGGCGACATCATAGGTGTCCTGCGTTCCAAGGAGTCGCTATCGGAGGGCACAATCGAGATTTACGCGCCCACCTCGTCTGGGTCGTGTCCCCGTAAGTGGTGTAGCTCGGCGGTAGCAAAAGCTGCTCGCGAGCGCGCCGTCGATGGCGCTGTAGGGAGCGAGCGGCTTTGCGGTGGTCATCGGCGCTTTCCGGTAGGGTCTGGTTGCGACACCAACCTTTGACCGGAAGGACTACCGATGACCGACGACATGATGAACCTGCGCGCGCTCGTGGAGAAGACACCCGACGCCGATCTGTTGCGTGAGATGATCGGCTTTGCCGCCGAGCGTCTGATGGAGATGGAGGTGGGCGCCGCGACGGGTGCTGCCTATGGCGAGAAGAGCCCACTTCGGACGGCCCAGCGCAACGGCTACCGCGACCGGGACTGGGAGACTCGCGCCGGCACGGTCGAGCTGCGCATCCCGAAGCTGAGGAAGGGCTCCTACTTCCCGGGCTTCCTCGAACCGAGACGCATGGCCGAGAAGGCGCTGACCGCGGTGATCCAGGAAGCCTATATCCAGGGCATCTCGACACGCTCGGTCGACGACCTGGTCAAGGCGATGGGCATGAGCGGCATCTCCAAGAGCCAGGTCTCTCGGCTGTGCGAGGAGATCGACGGCAAGGTGAAGGCCTTCCTCGACCGGCCAATCGAAGGCGACTGGCCATACCTGTGGATTGCGACCTACCTGAAGGTGCGCCGTGGCGGCCGCATCGTCTGCGTCGCCGTCATCATCGCCGTCGGCGTCAACGCGGACGGCCGGCGCGAGGTGCTTGGCATGGAGATCGGCACCTCGGAGGCCGAGCCGATCTGGACGGAGTTCCTGCGCAAGCTGACCCGTCGCGGCCTGCGCGGCGTCAAGCTCGTCGTCTCCGACGCGCACGAAGGCCTCAAGGCGGCCGTTACCAAGGTGCTCAGCGCGACATGGCAGAGGTGCCGCGTCCACTTCATGAGGAACGTGCTGGCCCATGCCGGCAAGAGCGGCCGCAGGGTCGTCTCAGCCTTCATCGGCACCGCTTTCGCCCAGGAGACGCCCGAGGCCGCGTCCGTACAATGGCGCACCGTCGCCGACCAGATCCGGCCGAAGGTGCCGAAATTGGCGACAATCATGGACGACGCCGAGCCCGACGTGCTGGCCTACATGACCTTCCCGAAGGAACATCGCGCCAAGCTCCACTCGACGAATCCGATCGAGCGCCTCAACGGCGAGATCAAGCGGCGCACCGAGGTCGTCGGAATCTTCCCGAACGACGATGCGATCGTGCGCCTCGTCGGCGCCCTGCTGCTCGAACAGAACGATGAATGGGCCGTCCAGCGCGCAAGATACATGACACTGGAAACGATGTCGCAAATGAGCGATGATCCTCTGATCAGCTTGCCAGCCGTGGCGCGCTGATCAGCCCGGCCAATGCCGGAGAGCACGGCGACCAAAGCCGTCAGCTACACCACTCCCAGGGACACGATCTCGTCTGTCGTCTACGGCATACGGTCTGGAGGGTATGTCGAAATTGATCAAGGGTTGGCGATTCTAGCGAGGCCATTGGCAAGTTGAGAGGCTATTGGGACTGATCTTATCGGAGAGTGGTGTATTTAATTTGGCACAGCAGTCCTAGCTTGTGCGAGCGTGCCCAAGCGGTACAACACCTTCGTTCCAACAGGTTTGAATTAGGAACTAGCCGGCTAAATGACCGGCCAGTTCCAAAGAACGCAATTTCGCTCTGTAGCTGGGTGAGTGAGTGAAAGATTTGCTTTGGCGACCTCGCTCGTGGGATCGGCTGTTGCAGGCTCCAAAATGGGTTGTTTGTTGCTTTTTTGCTTTGGCCCGATCCTCACAAGCCCAGGAAGAATGGGCTTCGAAGGCGTTCGGCTCCTTCAGGAACGCAACAGCAGCCAAATGACCGCTAAGTTCCATAAGCTATATGCGATATGTTAATCATCACGCGGCGTTTCAATCACGTGAGTGGCGCGCAATCAGGCAGTGGCCGGCAAGCATTACAAGCCCGTGGTTGATCCTTGGCCTGGGGTTCTTGGCGGGCTGCGGATTTGCGCTGAACGATCCAGCCTGGCACGCATCAGTCGGCGACATTCTCGAGAAGCGCGATATTCCGGCAGCGGTCTCGTGCGCAGCATAGGTCCGGCTCTCGGTGGCCTTATCCTTGCTTTCCTCGGACCACTTGCAGCGTTCATCTTGGCGGCACTGAGCGATTTGGTCCCGCTCACCGCTGTTGCCCGATCAAAATGGTATGTTCGCCCTTCTCCGCTGCCGCGTGAGCGCATCACCACGGCGATCCATGACGGCTTGCGCTTCACAGCGATATCCTCCGAGATCCGAACGGCCATTCTCCGCGGAACATTTTTCGGGCTGGCGAGCATATCCATCCTCGCCCTGCTCCCCCTCATCGTACGAGATCGCCTGGCAAGTGGGCCTATCGTATACGGCACGCTGTTGGCCGCGTTTGGCATTGGCGCTTTTTCCGCTGGCCTTGGCAGCAGCTATTTGAGGCGGCTGATGTCTCGGGATCAACTGCTCGCTGCGGGTCCACCGCTTGCGCCGTCTGCTGCCTCACGCTGGCTCTGACATCGTCGTTGCCCTTTGCGGCCGCCGTATTGGCAATTGGGGTGCGGGCTGGCTCCTCACCTGGACCGGGATTGACGTTGCGATACAGTTGTCGAGCCCGCGATGGGTCGTTGGCCGCACGCTTTCCATCTACTATGCCTTGTCTTACGCCGGTATGGCAGCAGGCAGCTGGATCTGGGGCTCTGTTGCCCAGAATTACTCCCTGACCGTGGCCTTTGAATGCGCCGCTACGGTGCTGTTGCTTGTTGCTGCCACTGCATTCGTCCTGCCGATCGAGGTTTGGAAAGAATCGGAACAGGGCTCGCCAGAGTTCGTCGCACCGTCGCTCGCTCTGGACCTGAAACCAAGAAGCGGGCCGATCGTCGTCAAGGCGGACTACTTGATAGCCGAGCACAATCTCGATCCCTTCCTGGACTGCATGCGCGAACGGCGGCGCGTTCAGAGCCGAGCCGGTGCGCGGAACTGGTCACTTCAGCGAAGCTTGCACACACCCTCTCTTTGGACCGAAACGTTTTGGAGGCCGACGTGGATGGACTATCTTCGCCTGAACCATCAGCTGACCGCAGGAGACAAAGAAATCGGGGTGCGGCTCGCCGCTCTGCATGATGGCGACATGCCTCCTCAGCCGGCGCTGTCAATAGAGCGAGGCACCGGTGCGGCTCGCAGCCGCCGCCAACCAATAACACGCATTTCGCGGCCCTTAGGATGGACCGATGATGAGATCAGCAGTTGATACACAGCAGCGTTCGCATCTGGCTTCCTTAGCCAGGAATGTTGTCGTAGTGTCTGCGATCAACTCCCATCACGGCTGGCCTGAATAAGCTCCTGACCTGCGAACGGTATTACCCCTTGCCGCGCAGGGCCACCCGGCTGCCGGCGGTCGCGTACCGACTAGATGTGAGGTTTCAATAGGTTGTTCATTCAGTCCTGAGCGAGGAAGCTAAAGTTGCTGAAGCTTTAGCGATTCTCGGAGGACCGAATGAACATCCATAAGAATGCCCGACTGACGCCACATGGTCGAGAGCGAATTGCGATTGAGGTGCTGGGCGGGCAGACGCCGCAGGCCGCCTAACGAGCCGCAGGCGTATGCCCGCATACGGTTCGCAAGTGGGTTGCACGATATCAAGCCGAGGGCGTGGCCGGTCTTCAGGATCGCAGCTCGCGACCACGGCGCCTGCATCGTCCAACGTCGCCGCAGGTCGTCGCTCGCATCGAGGCCCTGCGCCGGGAGCGCAGGCCCGGCAAGCATATCGCCAAGAGGTTGGCGTCTCGCCCGCAACGGTCAGTCGAGTTCTCAAGCGCCTCGGCCTGAACAAGCTCAAGGCCCTGGATCCACTGCCGCCAGTATGCCGCTACGAACGTGACCATCCCGGCGAGCTGATCCACATCGATATCAAGAAGCTCGGCCGCTTCGAGCGGTTGGTCATCGCATCACTGGCGATCGCACAGGGCAGAGCACCTGGCGCAGTTCCAAGCGTGGCGGGACGGGCTGGGAGTTCGTCCATGTCTGCATCGACGATGCATCCCGTGTCGCCTTCAGCCAAATCAAACCTGACGAGAAGGCGCCAAGTGCGATAGCCTTCCTCAAGGCAGCGATCGCCTATTGCAAGAGCCTCGGCGTAACCGTGACCCGTGTCATGACCGACAACGGTGGCTGCTATATATCGAAAGCCTTCGCCAAGGCCTGCAAGCGGTTGCGCCTCAAGCACATCCGCACAAAGCCCTACACGCCCAAGACCACTGATGTGATCGACAAGAGCCTTTTTGATAAATCTGCGCTATTCTCCTGTCGCGCACGGACGACCGCGTGGCGAAGAGCAGGGTCCGAGGTGAGAGCCCTGCCGCGCAGCTTCTATCGTCGCACCTCGTTTGCGGCATCCGTGCGCGCCTTTCTCGGGCCTCGCGGGTTCCAACCGGCGACGAAGCGTGCATAGGCGCTCTCGGCCTGCTCCACCCACCGGCGCTCTTCTTCCCGGTGGCTCTTGATGTTGTAGGCGTGGGCGGCCCCCCATTGTGCCGCCCCCCCCCTGGGGCCCGCCGGGAGGTGGCAAAAGCCCCCCATAGTTGGATGGCGTGCGGGGGGGGGCCCCCCCGCAC
>NZ_JAMYLH010000060.1:0-13542 GCF_040317925.1 Mesorhizobium sp. M1348
CCCCGCAAAGCGGCGGAACAGCGTCCTACAAGTGAAAGACTGTCCTGATTCCAGTGCGGGAAGATGACAGAAAGGACGCGATAAAGATGGGACCTAACACGAGCTTGGCCACTGGACCGGCCACCTAACGCGGCTTGCTCGCGACCTCTCCGGCTCGTTCGGCTCCAAGGCTTACGCGCGTGAAGAATTGGTCGCCGAAATCACTTCCGCCTTCGTCTGCAGCAATCTCGGTATCGAGCCGACCGTGCGTCATGCCGATTACATCGGCTCATGGCTGAAGGTGCTGCGCGAGGACAACCGCGCGATCTTCCGTGCCGCCAGTCTTGCCTCCAAGGCCGCCGATTTCCTGCTTGGCCTACAGGCCGATGCCGAAGGCGAGGCGCAGGAAGGGATTGCGGCATGACGATGCGCGATCCTCAACTGACCGCGACCGAGCCGACGCCGCAAGGCGAGCAGATGCTCATTCCCGGTGTTCGGCCGATAACCACGCGCGATCGGCTCACCCTTCTGATGGACGCGCCGATGTGTCCGCGCGCGGCGCAAAAGCCGCTCGATATCGGCCTCTTCGATGAAGCCAGCAGAAATCAACTCGACCTGTTCTGACAAGGAGTCTTTCCATGATCCTGATCACCGATCCACTGCGCGCACGACTGCTCGCCAATGGCGCCGCCGACGCCGACATCGACCATTTTCCCGTTGTGAAACTGTTTAATCCCTCAGGTGCCGCCACGTGGCTTTTGACCGAACTCGACGCCGATGGCGACACGCTGTTCGGCCTTTGCGATCTCGGCTTCGGCTTCCCCGAACTCGGCAGCGTCAGTCTGGCCGAGCTTGCGTCCGTAAAGGTCCGCTTGGCCTCGGCATAGAGCGCGACCTGCATTTCCAGGCGCGCTTTCCGCTCTCCGTCTATGCCGAAGCCGCCCGCATTTGCCGCCACATCACCGAGGCCGAGCGAATTCTGCGGCAGGCAGCAGACGCCCTTTCAAAGCCCCATTCCGAGCTTCCGCCCGACACGGCGGAACAGCAGCGCCGATAGACGCAAAAACCGTCCCGCCGCGCCGGCCTTCGGCCTCTGCGGCGGGGGACAACCTCAACCAAAGCGAAAGGAGAGTAACCATGCAGCTTGCCCACATCCCCCTAGATCAGCTCAACATTTCCGCGCTCAACATGCGCCATGGAACACGCGCGCCCGACATATCCGACATCCTGCCCTCCGTGCGTGCGCGCGGCGTGCTGGTGCCTCTCCTTGTGCGGCCGAACGGCCAGCCGGAAACCTTCGAGATCGTCGCCGGCAGGCGGCGCTATTTCGCCGCGAAATCGCTTGCCGACGAGCGCGGCGAAGGCGATCCCTTGCCCTGCGCCATCATGGAGGATGGCGACGACGCCGGTGCGCTGGAAGCCTCGCTGATCGAAAACCTCGCCCGCCTCGATCCTGACGAAGTATCGCAATGGGAGACGTTTTCGCGGCTCGTCAGGCAAGGCCGCACCGTTCCCGACATCGCTGCGACCTTCGGCATCACTGACCTGAAGGTCAAACGCATTCTGGCGCTTGGCGACCTCTTGCCCAAAATCCGCGAAGCCTATCGCCGCGAGGAGATCGACGCCGAGACGGTGCGCCATCTCACCATGGCGTCCAAGGCGCAGCAGAAGGACTGGCTGGCACTCTGTGCCGATCCCGATCAATACGCGCCGCGTGGCTTTCAATTGAAGCAATGGCTGTTCGGCGGCCAGTCGATTTCCACCAAGGTGGCGCTGTTTGCCATCGAGGAGTATCCCGGCCTGATCACCTCGGATCTGTTCGGCGAGGACAGCTATTTCGCCGATGCCGACCTGTTCTGGCAAAAGCAGAACGAAGCGATTGCCACCAGACGCGACACATATCTCAACGACGGCTGGAGCGAGGTGGTGCTGCTGGAACCGGGCCAATATTTCCACCCATGGGACCACGAGAAGACCCCGAAGAAGAAGGGCGGCAAGGTCTTTATCGCGGTCACGTTTCGCGGCGAGGTCGAGTGTCACGAGGGCTGGCTGTCACACAAGCAAGCCCGCCGCGCCCGCGAGGGCGGTGAGCAAGAAGAAACAGCCGCCAAGCCGCCGCGCCCCGAACTCACCGGCCCGATGCAGAACTATGTCGATCTGCATCGCCATGCGGCCGTGCGCGCGGCCATTCTCGACCATCCCGCCGTGGCGCTGCGACTCGTGGTGGCGCACGCCATCACCGGTTCCGGCCTGTGGCAGGTGCGCCGTGAGCCACAGCGCGCAGTCAATGAAACGGTGACTGCCAGCCTTGCCGGCTGCAAGGCTGAAGCTGCATTCGGCAAAAAGCGGCGCGAAGTGTTGGCCCTGGTCGGATCACCGGATGAGGATGGAGTGGTGGCCGGCAGCAATGGCGACGCCTTTGCTATCGCCGGCGTGTTCGCCCGCCTCTTGGCGCTGTGCGACGACGATGTCATGCGCGTTCTCACCCTTGTCATGGCCGAGACGCTTGCAGCCGGCAGCGCCGTCATCGAGGCGCTCGGCAACCATCTGAACGTGGATATGGGCGCATGGTGGGAAGCGGACGATGCGTTCTTCGACCTCTTGCGCGACAAGGAAATCGCCAATTCGATGCTGGCCGAGGTCGGCGGCAAGCTGGTCGCCGACGGCAATGTCGCCGAGAAGGTCAAGACGCAAAAGAAGATCATCCGCGACTTCCTGGCGGGCGAGAATGGCCGCCTCAGGGTCGAGACCTGGCTGCCGCGCTGGATGAAATTCCCGGCCGAAAGCTACACCAGCCGCGGCGGTTTCCGCACCGCCGATCAGTGGGCACAAGTGCAGCCGCTGTTCGTCCGCGAATAATCGATCAGGGCCCAAGCGGCGGTTCTTTCGAGTGCCGCCGCTCAGGTCGCGCGCGCCGCTCCGGACCGCGCCGGCTGCCGATCGGTCGTCTTGTCGAGCCGGTGCCGCGCGCGAGAAATCCCGACGCCAACTCGCCCCATTTCGGCAGCCCTGCACCACGCCGGGTTGCTTGCTGAGGCGCCAGGCGCATGGGGCCAATTGTCCGATCCGGTTGCCGACAGAGCCCGCGCAGCCAGCCCCCTGCATTGCCGCCCGCTCTTGTGCCACCGATCGCGCCACCTGTCTCCATGTGTCTCAGGGACCATTCCCCTGCGGCTGGCTTGACGACCTATGGGCGGATCCGGCCCGCCCGAAACCCTCGCCAGCAGCTTTTTTCCCCGCCGCCTGCGGCGGCTTCCTCGCGCCGCTTCGCTTCAAAAAAGCTGTCCGCTCGGGTCCTCCGCTATCGCTGCGGCCGTCCCGGTTCCGGCGGTCCGGACGCGCCCATCACGGTCCGCCATCGCAGGGGAATGGTCCCCGGCGAGCACCAAAAGGAGACTAAAATGACCGCGATCGGATACGTTACCAAACAGGAAAACGGCGGCTACAAGGGCCAGCTCAGGACGCTTAGCGTCCGCGCCGACATCGACATCGTGCCCAATCAGGCAAAGAGCGCCGACACCCATCCCGACTTTCGGGTGCTGACGCAAGGGGTCGAAGTAGGGGCCGGCTGGATCCGCACCGGCGAGACCTCCGGCAAGGACTATGTGAGCCTGTCGATTGCCGCCCCGGAGTTCGGTCCGCGCAAGCTCTACGCCAATCTCGGCCGCGCCGCCGGCCAGGACGACGACGACACATACGCCATCATCTGGAACCCGGTCGACTGAACCGCCAGCCTCGAGCCCCGCGCCGCCACCGGCGCGGGGCTCTTCTCAAGAAGGGGCGGCGAAAACTCGCCCCCCACTCTTCGCCCGTCCCCAAAACGATCTCGCTCGCCGATCCTCGCCTTCGCTTGTCCGTAACGAAACGAGGACCATCATGGACGACGAAAACGAACGCGCGGCCCGCGCGAAGAAGGGCAGTCCGTTTCTCAACACCGCGCAGGCCGCCTTCTATATCGGGCTATCCCAGCGCACGCTGGAGAAGATGCGGCTCAAGGGCGGTGGCCCGCAATTCCGCAAGCACGGCCGCTATGTCCGCTATCACATCGACGAGCTCGACGACTGGTCGAAGGGACGCGCGCAGGAGACCAGGCCCGAGGATGGCGGGCACAATTCCGGCTCGGCCGGTGAGGGAGGCCGCTCATGAGCCGGCGTCCCACTATCCGTCTGATCGGCAGCCATCTGCGGCGCATTCGGGCGCGCAAGACGATCGCCGTGGCCACAATAGGCCTCGGCCTGATCGGCTTCGCCGCTTTCGACAACCCATCGCCCTGGCTGGTGTGGAACGCCTCGGCCAGTGCGCCGGTCGGCCTCTATCGCGTCGCGTCCGGATCACCGGCTCGTGGCGATCTGGTGCTCGTCCGCCCGCCAAAACCGGTCGCCGATCTCGCCGCCGAACGCTTCTATCTGCCCAGCAATGTGCCGCTGGTCAAGCGCCTTGCCGCGCTGCCTGGCGAGCATGTCTGCGCCTTCGGCGACGCCATCATCATCGGCGGCGAGATTGTCGCGCGCCGGCTGGCAACCGACACGCAGCACCGTCCGCTGCCTTGGTGGAATGCCTGCCGCAAGCTTGCCGCCGACGAGTTTTTCCTGCTCGGCAACGATAGAAACCGCTCCTTCGACAGCCGCTATTTCGGGCCGGTGCCGGCCGAAAATATTGCCGGGAGGCTCGTGCCGCTATGGACCGAGTAACCCTCCTGATGCTGGGCATGGTCGCGATAGCGCCATGCGCCTGTTCCGCCGCGACCGACGCTCAGCCGGCCGCCATCTCCCGTGGTCCGCAGCTCCAACGATGGCAGCACTTGATAGCCGAAGCAAGCCGGCGTTTCAGCATTCCACAGCCCTGGATTTATGCCGTCATGGATGCCGAAAGCCGGGGGCAGACAATGCTGGACGGACGGCCGATCGCCTCACACGCCGGCGCCATCGGCCTCATGCAGGTGATGCCCGGCACCTACGAGGAGATGCGCGCAGAGCTTGGCCTGGGGGCCGATCCGCACGACCCTCGCGACAACATTCTGGCAGGCACTGCCTATCTGCGCGCCATGTATGACCGCTTCGGCTTTCCCGGCCTGTTTGCCGCCTATAACGCTGGGCCGGACCGCTACGAACAGCATTTGCAGCGTGGGCGACCGCTGCCCAGCGAGACGGTTTCGTATCTGGAAGAGCTCAAGGCTGCGGGGATTTCGGCCGCCGACATGGACGCGTTCACCGGCAAATCCCGTTCCGGAAAAGCGCCGGAAATCCCGTCCGGGCAGTCGCTGTTTTTCCTGCGAAACGGTGTTTCCGCGACCGATCCGAATGGCCAAATTGTGGTGCCGCTCGGATCGGAGCGAGCAAGGTCAGGCCGGCCGGATCGCAGGTGAGGGCAGGGGTACCGTGGGTCGCGCCGGGCAGGGAGGCAGGTCCGCGGAAGGCAAGATAAAGGCATCGCCTCCTGGAGGCGGCGAAGTCTTTGTCTGCACATCGTTTTTCACGGAGGCTGCGTTCAGCGTCAGGAGAGCTTCTGCCGACAAACCTTTGATTTTGTTAAAGATTACTAGGAGGCTCAATGCAGGATGAAGAGTTCAAGCCGAGCCTGGGCAAAATCGGATCGCGCGGCTCGAAGGCAGGCAAGCGTTTCGCCGGCCAGATCCGCGCCGCGATCAACCGAGCCGGCGGCGGCAGCGGTCGCCGTGGCCGCTTCATCGGAAGCCGGGCGGGGCGCGGCGGGGCTGCTGCCGCCGTTCTCAGAGCGCGCGACCCCCACGCGGCGTTTCGGCAGCGGCGCGCCGTCGTCAAGGCGCGTATCGTCAAGCTGGCCGGCAAGGGTGTTGACGGGGCACGTGCACACCTTCGCTACCTCCAGCGCGACGGCGTCACCCGCGAAGGCGAGCCTGGCGAGCTCTATAGCGCCGACAGCGACCGTGTTGATGGCAAGGCCTTCATCGATCGTGCCGATGGCGACCGGCATCAGTTCCGCTTCATCGTCGCCCCTGAAGACGGCATCGAGTATGACGACCTGAAGCCGCTCACGCGGCGCCTCATGGCGCAAATGGAAGAAGACCTCGGCACCAAGCTCGACTGGGTCGCTGTCGATCATTTCAACACTGGTCATCCGCATACCCATATTATCGTCCGCGGCAAGGACGACCGCGGCGAAAATCTTGTCATCGCGCGAGACTACATCTCGTCTGGAATCCGTGAACGGGCGGCCGAGCTGGTCAGCCTCGACCTTGGCCCGAGAACGGACCGCGAGATCGAGCAACGCCTGCGCCAGGAAATGGAGCGGGAACGCTTCACCAGCATCGATCGGCAGCTGCTCCGCATGCGCGACCATGAGGGGCATGTCTCACCGGCCAGCCGAGACACGTTTCGCCAGACGCTGCACCAGGGCCGCCTGCGCAAGCTCGAGCGGATGGGTCTGGCTGAGGAAGTCGGCTCGGGCCACTGGCGCCTTGATGGCGAGCTTGAAGCGACACTGCGCCGCATCGGCGAGCGGGGCGACATCATCAAGACCATGCACCGCGAACTGACCGGCAAGGGGCTCGCCCGCAGTGCCGCCGACTATGTTGTCCATGATCGATCTGCAGAGCAGATGCAGCCTGTCGTCGGCCGCATCATTGCGCGCGGCCTGGCCGACGAAATCACTGACCGCCATTACCTCGTCGTCGACGCCGTAGACGGCAAAAGCCACTATGTTGATATCGGCAAAGGCGAGGCAACCCAACCGACGGCAGAGGGCTGCATAGTGCGGGTCACGCCGAGGGACACCGGGCCAAGGCAAGTCGACCGCACAATTGCCGAGATCGCCACGGCCCATGACGGGCGCTACAGCATCGATATCCATCTCAAGCATGACCAGTCGGCCACCGAACGCTTTGCCGAAACGCACGTGCGGCGACTGGAGGCGATCCGCCGGGCGACCGGTGGTGTCGAGCGCGAGCCGGACGGTACATGGACTATCGCGCCGGACCATCTCGACCGCGTCGCGGGCTACGAGCGTCAGCGAGCGAGGGCCGAGCCGGTTGTCGTCGACAAGCTCTCATCAATGCTGCTGGAGAGCCAAGTCAGCTTCGACGGCGCCACCTGGCTCGATCGAGAGCTGGTTTCCGACACACCGGAGGCCTTGCACAGCTCTGGTTTCGGCCGCGATGTCCGAGAGGCGCAAGGCCGCCGACGGCAGTGGCTGATTGCGCAAGGTCTTGCTCGGGAAGAGCAGGACCGGATCGTCTATCGCGCCAACATGCTTTCTATCCTGCGTCAACGTGAGCTGAACCGTGTTGCCGGTCAACTGTCTGACGAACTCGGTCTGCCCTATTCTGAAGCCCAGAGTGGAGATCGAATAGAAGGCACGCTCCGCCGCTCCGTCGAGCTCGCCGGCGGAAAATACGCTGTCATCGAGAAATCGCGCGAGTTCACGCTGGTACCATGGAGGCCAGTGCTTGATCGGTCTGTTGGCAAGGAGGTGTCTGGTGTCATGGGTGGGGAGGGGATTTCATGGACCATCGGCCGGCAGAGAAGCGGACCAAGCATTTCGTGACATGGCTACACAACTTCTTTTGCCCGCGTTGAAACAGGTACTCAGTCCGGACGGAGTTCGCCCGCTAATTGCCCGCGGCATTGATCTCGCGAGGGATAAATGGCTGGTCGTGCAAGACTTATCGTTCGCTCTACAAAAAGCGCCCCAATCATTCATCGTATTCCATGGTTCTGAGCCAAAACCCTCCTGCGCCACCACGGCATTCTTCCCGGTGCCACGGAAGCCCCGCCGACGACGGCGGTGCCGGCCTGGTTGCGCAGGGCTGCCCCCGACCCGAACAGTTGCGGCGCATGAGGACTTGCAATCACTGCAGGTGCGGCCATCGGCGCGCTCGATGCGATGGTCCGCCAGCTAGAGAGGTGGGCTGGCGCCTGGTGACAGCGCCTAGGCTTTCGGCGGCCGCGGTACGGCGAGCAGGCTCGCGGCGTCGAGGATGAAGCCGCACTTCGCGATGTTCTTCTGCTCACACGACCGGGAGACGAGGTCGGCCCCGCGGGCCGGATGCTGTTGGCCGGGCGTGAACTGGCTGCCCATCCCGCTGAGGATCTTCTAACGGGAGAAACCTCGCTGCGGTAGGGAAGATTTCGGTCGTCGCCCGCGACGACGAGGCGGTCAGCGACCTGGCCAGACGAGCTCGGCAGCTTTCCGCTGCGGCATGGTGACCGGCGCGATCATGGCCGCCGAATGAGATCGCTTCGAACGCACCGTCGGATGCTGGCTCGCCGACGCTTTACTGGCGCAGCGCCTGGGAGGGGCAATGCGGTGCCGCTACTGGGCACCGAGGCAGCTTTGGGCATGAGACCCGATCAATCGCGCCGGGCCGCGACGGTCATTGCGGCATCTGGAGTCGAGGCCGGGTCAGACCGGGGGAAAAACTGCTCGTCGCGTAGGAGCCCCGCGTTGCGCGCCGTCGATCTTTCCGCCCAACTCGGCGCCGCGCGGACCGGGGCTTGCCATTGCCCCGAAACTGGAGGCCAAGGCGACGGACCCGCCCTGCGTATACCGACGCCCGCCGCGCCGCCGTCGGCGGAAACGAGCGAGCCGTGGACCTCACACAATCTGAGGTGCTGGTGACGATGTGCATCACCTACTTCCATCCGCATTCCTGCCCACGAGCTCACCGGTGCGCCCGCGGTGCTGCGAACCCGCCGACGAATATTTGGCAGAAGCCGGAGTGGGCGCTCACCCGCGACGATTTTTTTGGCCTTGACCGGGCCGGGCGGCGCGACCCGAGCGTCGGGACAAAAAGCCGGGAAGGGGAGGCACCAGCCCGGTTGAAGCCAAGGGCATGATGATGTGAGGACGATCTGCTGGAAAGAATTTGCGCAGATCGATGCTGTCCTGGCGCGCTCGTCGAAGATTCTGAGCGGCGCCGACGTGGCTGCTCGAAGGGAGAACACTTCACTGCGTGACCGTCCGGACCTGATTACGATCTCCATTGGAATAAAGAAGAACGACGGGCCGAATGGCAGGGTGGATCGCCAAGATGCGCGATCTGCCGGCTGTCCTGCGCGCGTGCGGGAGTCGCCACCATGAGCTTTACGACAAAATTGCAATTCGCTCGGGAGCCCGATCAGATTTGAAGCTCCGCGACCGTCTGGCGCCGACGGCAGCCAATAGAAGCGCGTCTGACCGATCGTCGCGTCCATCTCCAGAAGCCCCGCTAGCAGGTTGTGACCATTGCTGTGGCAATGCAGCAGTCCTGGATGGCTGCATCAAATCCACGCGCGCGCTGAAGCATCGTGAAAAATTCATGGAATATTTCAGCTGATAAAATGAGCCGATTCAATTTCGATCGATCAATCAGCGCCCTTCTCGGGGCTGTCGGTCCGCGTCGCGCCTGACGGCGGCGCTATGCTGGTGCTCCTACGGCCGCCCTGTTGAACCGCTTTCTCCAGCACCGAACTTAATTGGTCCCGCTGGCGGACATTTCGATGCTTCCGCCTTGTAGGCCTTCTTTGTTGCGGCCGGCTCTGCGGCACGGCTGCGCCGACGTGAACGTGCTTGGCGGCACGTTTTGTGAGGGAGGGAAAGAGGCGCGCGGCCCTCTCCCTGCAAGCCGCCGATGGCGGATTCCTCCGTCTGCCCGCTTCGCTCCGTGCAGACCGGGGAGACCCCGCCGCCCCCCTTGCTCCCCGCTGCTCGCCACGATGCAGGGGGACAGGCGACCTGAACCCGTGCCCAAGCCGATCTGATGTCAGAGGCGGTGGGGCTGGACATGGGCCGCCCGTGGTGGACGTACCTGCCACACAAATCCTCATGCTCGCCTAACCGGCCGCAACGTATGGCAATCCGGGCAGTCCCGATGAAAGATGGAGTAGGTCTCGGCCATTCCCGTGTCCGAACCCAGAAAAGTTACTGGTTTCCTTACGGGCGCGATACAAAGGGCACGGGCTGGACTTGGCTGCCGGGGGCGGGGCTTGTCGACCGCTCGATCGAAAGTGAGAGACGAGGAGGAGAATCACCGACCTGCAGAGCGGCAAGGCGCTCGCCTACCTCCCTGTCAGTCACCGTTAGCCGATGGTTTAGACGAAGATAGTCCGTCCATGTCGGCGTGCGGAATGTCTCGGTCCAAAGGGTCGAGTTCTGAAGATCGCGCTGGAGGGTCCAGTCCCGCGCACCGGCACGGCTCTGAACGCGCCGCCTTTCGCGCATGCAGCTCAGAAATTCCTCGATATTCTCCTCGGGTATCGAGTACTCCACCTTGATCACGATCGGGCCGCTCCTGGGCTTCAAATCGAGGGCCAGTTCTGGTGGCCTGAAGTCGAAGGCCCCTTGATCGGATTCCTCCCATAGCCGTACCGGCAATAGCTTTCCCACAGCTGCAACCAGCAGCAGCGCCGCTGCAGCACCTTCCAAAGCCCACGTCAGGGAATAGTACTGCGCGACAGCACCCCAGATCCAGCTGCCCGCTGCCATGCCGCCGTAGGTCAGGGCGTAATAGATCGACAGGGTGCGACCAACGACCCACCTTGGGCTTGCCAACTGCACACACACGTCGGTTCCGGTCCAGGTGACAACCCAGCCTGCGCCAGCGATTGCAAGCGCGATCGCTGCTACGGCCACCGATGATGTGAGAGCCAGTAAAAGGCAACACGTTGCGCAAGCAACGGACGCGAGCGTGATCAATCGATTTTGGGACGTGATGCGTCTGAAGTAGCTATTGCCAATGCCCGCGATGAAGGCGCCTGTGCCGAAGCCGGCTAACAGGACGCCGTAAACAATTGGCCCGCCCGCAAGTTGGTCGCGAACCACGAGGGGGAGCAGAGCAAGGATCGAGATGCTTGACAGCCCGAACAGGGTTGCGCGCACGATCGCCACTCTGATCTCAGAGGAGATTGCCGTGAAGCGCATGCCATCATGAATGGCCGTCGTCATCCGCTCGCGCGGAAGAGGCGAAGAGCGAACTTGCCACTTGGAGCGCAGCACAGCGCTCAACGGGACCAGGTCGGTCAGCGCAGCGAAGGCGAAAGCCGTAAGGGGGCCCAGCAAAGCCAAAATTACACCGCCCAGCGCCGGTCCTATGCTCCGAACCACGTTGTACCCCACCGACATCAGCGTCACTGCAGCGGGTATGTCGCGCTTTTCCAGGATGTCGCCGACCGAGGCGTGCCAGGCTGGATCATTCAAGGCAAAGCCGCATCCCGCCAAGAAACTCAGCCCCAAGATCAGCCATGGACTGACAAAGCCCAGTCCAACAGAGAGAGCCAGCGCCGTGGATGCCAGTGCGATCAGGCAATGTCCGGCAAGCATCACGCCGCGGCGGCTGAAGCTGTCTGCAATCGCTCCAGCAAGGATCGACAAGAAGAAGGCGGGCAGTGTCGATGCAGCCTGCACGAGCGCAACCATCAGATCGGAGGCTGAAATCGTTGCCATAAGCCAGCTTATAGCCACGCTCTGCACCAGCCAGCCAAGGCTGGATATCTGCGTGGCTGTCCAGATCGAACGAAAGACCGGATTCTGAAGAGGGATCAGTGTGTTTGCCGCAAAGGGCGGGGAATCTTGACGCCGCATGACTTCTCACCTCCACCACGTAGTTCTTTCACTCACTCACTTGCTGACAGCGGTGCGCCTTACGCACAGCTGCGTCACAACCAAGTTCCGATATCGCGCTCGCAACAAAGTAGATGTCGCATCCACGGTGCTGATGCGCGATGAGTGTGCCAGTTGGGCGTCAGCTGGTCTGGGTCGCGCAGCCCGATGGGGTGCGGTCTGCCCTGCGACTCTTGGCCTTGGACGGTGCTACCGCCCCGATGGGCGGGTTGTCAAACTGCCACGGTGCTAGCAGCGCCCATCCCATCCTGACAGGCATGAGCATACGACGCAGTGCATCGCTGGTATCGGAGGCGGGTGCAAGATCAAGGGTGGCGTCGTCTTGACAAGTACGAGCTGGTGGGCGCCTTTGCCCGACCTACACATCGGCGATTCATGGGGCCGCCGTTCAACTCGTTGGTCTATGCGCAAAAAAACATAATACGCTTGTAAAAGACGTTTCGTGCCGGCGCAGGCGCCGAGGAGGGCGCGGAAGCCTTCACCATCGTCATCCCGCCACCGAACGTCACCGGCTCGCTGCATATGGGCCATGGGCTCAACAACACGCTGCAGGACATTCTGGTGCGCTTCGAGCGCATGCGGGCAAGAATCTCCTTTGGCAGCCGGGCATGGATCATGCCGGGATCGCCACACAGATGGTGGTCGAGCGCCAGTTGATGGAGAAGCAGATCCACCGCCGCGACCTGACGCGCGATGAGCTCATCGAGACCGGCGGCGCGATCCTCAACCAGTTGAAGCGGCTGGGCGCCTCCGCCGACTGGAGCCGGGAGCGTTTCACCATGGACGAGGGCCTGTCCAGGGCGGTGCTCGAAGTGTTTGTCACCCTCTACAACGAAGGCCTGATCTACAAGGACAAGCGCCTTGTGAACTGGGACGGAAGCTCTTGACTGCGATTTCCGACCTTGAGGTCGAACAGCAGGAGGTCAACGGTAATCTCTGGCATTTCCGCTACCCCGTCGAGGGCGAGGTTTTGGATCCGGAAAATCCTAAAACCTTCATCACCGTGGCGACGACCCGCCCGGAGACGATGCTGGGCGATATGGCGGTCGGCGGTGCACCCGACGACGAGCGTTTCCGGCATCTTGTCGGCAAGAACCTCATCCTCTGCCGATCGTCGGCCGCAGGATCGCGGTGGTGGCGGACGAGTATTCTGATCCGGAGAAAGGCAGCGGCGCGGTCAAGATCACGCCGGCGCACGACTTCAACGAATTTGAGGTCGGCAGGCGCCATAAGTTGCCGGCGATCAATATTCTCACCATAGAGGCGGCGGTCACCCTCACGGACAATGACGACTTTCTCGCCGGGCTGGAGGTGACGCCGTAGCGCCATGCGGTCCGGGACGAGCTCGACGGTCTGACGCTTACATCTCGCCGAACTGGTATCCAAGCAAGCATGAATTCCATAACCAGGTGCCGACGTGGAACTATCTCGTCGTCCACGCCCACGGACGCATCACTGTCCGGGATGATGAGCGCTATGTGTGCGCCGTAACGTGGCGAAGCTCACTCACATGCATGAAGCCTCGCAGCCTGCCCCGTGGAAGATGGGCGACGCGCCGAAGGACTTCATTGACACGATGGTGAAGGCGATCGTCGCCCTAGAAATCGAGATCACCACCCTGGTTGGTAAATCAAAACTCAGCCAGAACAAAGAGGTGCGCGACATTCAGAACGCTGGTGAAATGCTGAATGCCCGAGGCGTCAATGGGATGGGAGAAGCGATGCTCGCGGCTGCGGCGGCCAAATCCCAATAGCAACTATCTTGTCCCGACAAGCCGCTGGTGTCAAGCGAAGTGAGGATTTGACCCCTGGGGCGAAACGAAGAACTGACCCCCTCATTGCTTTGCAGTTTCGTTGGTGTCGGGGGGGGGGGGGGGGGGGGGGGGGGGGGGGGGCGGGGGGGGGGGAGGGGAGGGAACGGGGGGGGGGGGCGGGGGGGGGGGGGGGGGGGGGGGGGTGTGGGGTGGCAGCAGAGGAGGGCGGGGGGGGG
>NZ_JAMYLH010000061.1:0-10265 GCF_040317925.1 Mesorhizobium sp. M1348
CGACGTTGCGCGCCTCGTCCACGGCGTCGGGGCATTGAGCCGCTTGGCATACTCCTCACCTGTAATGATGTCGAATTGCTCAACTTCGTAGAGCGTAAAGAATTCGGGATGGGTTTCTTTATCAGCAGCTCGATAACGGCGCCCTCGCAAAAAACCTGGAATGCCGGCTCGCTCGGGCATGTGCTCGTGGATGTGCCACTGATAGAAATCCTGCCGCCCCTCCTCTGCTATTCCGTTCCAGATGGCCACCATACCCTTACCGCAAAGCATCGGTCTCTCCGCTATTCTCAAAACTATTGAAGGTCACCGAAACGGACGTGAAACCGTCAAACTCCGCTACGATGTCATCGCCGGGATTTGCCGTGTGAAAACCTGTGTAGCTTCCCGTCGTAACGATCTCACCGGGCTTTATGACTAGCCCCCTTTTCCCGAGATCGTTTGCCAACATGATCATGAGGCCAATGAGGTCTCCGTGGGGGTGGCCTCCCCTGGTCTGGCAAATGGTATTTCCGTTGATGCCGAGTCGAGCCGGAAGGGTCTCAACGGGAACATCCTGCCAGTTCTTATTTAGCGATCCGAGAACCAGTGCGCCGTTCGACAGCAAGTCTGCGATCATCGCATTGCGAGGAATGGCGAACTTGCTTGCCCAGCGGCTATCTGCGACTTCAATGGCCGCGCAAGCCCCATCAATGGCCTCGATGATATGCTCGCTTGCAAACCCATCCCGCCCCGGGATGGGCTCTCTCCCAAAGCGGAAAGCGATCTCGCATTCGACTCCGCCAAGCCCGTAAACTTCGGGGGACATAGACACCGGGCTGTGAAAAAGGCGGCTCGCGATTATTGGAGCTGATATCAAGTCTCCGTCGGGCAAAGCCGCGACCTTCCAGCCAGCGATAGGATGTGACAACGCGCTGACGACGTCATGCTGAATAAACAGAGCTTCGTCGCGGCTCAGTGCTTCCAGCGTTGACACATCAGCTGTCACGCGCTCCCCGCCTCGATGGGCGGCAGCCAGTCTTTGAGCAAAGGCCCCTAAGAAATCGCTTGCTATGCCTGACATGTCATACTATCTGGAATGTTATTCCAACAACAATTAACCGCTTTCCTGGACGTGGTCAACCGGCTTCCCGAAAAATGATTAGAGTTCGTTGGATAGGCTGCTCAGCACTGACATTGAGTAAAGCTTGGGTGTGTGCACGCGTAGAACTGGGTTGGAAGGGAGCAAGTTCGTGTCCGCTTTGAATGCTGCAGACGTGATCGTCGTTGGAGCTGGAGGATCTGGTCTATTCGCTGCAATAGAGGCGGCTGAAATGGGCCGACGAGTATTGGTGCTAGAGAAAAATCCCGCGCCGGGCGGCATGACCAATTGGGCTATCGGCTCCCTTTCGTCGAGCGCTTCGCCGATGCAGGCTGCTATTGGCATTCAGGACCCGCCGGCTGCGCACTTCGAGGACATGGCGCTGTTTCACGGCGCATTGTTGTCCCGTGACAATCCCGATCTCCGCAGAGCCTTCGTTGAAAATGTCCCTGAAACACTAAAGAAACTGCTCGACCTGGGGGTCGTGTTTTTTGGGCCCATGCCAGAGCCGCCCCATCGTGTTCCCCGTATGCACAACGTGCTTCCAAACTCGCGGGCCTACGCACACGCCTTGAGCCGACACGCCCGCGAGCTTGGCGTTGATATACGCCTTAATCATCGCGTTCGTCGGTTACTGTGCGAGCAAGGGAGGGTCGTAGGGGTCGAGGCTGAAGCAGATGGCTCGCAGCATCGATTCATTGCGTATCGCGGCGTTGTCCTGGCTGGCGGAGATTTCAGCGCCAATAGAGAAATGAAAAGAATTTATGCCGGCGAAGCAATAGCGCAAGCGGGTGCGTTAGTTGAAACAAGCACAGGCGATGCCCACCAGCTCGCATTGGATGTTGGCGCTGAAATTGTGAACGGTGACATTGTCAGCGGCCCGCAACTCCGATTTGTGCCGCCTAGAGTAAACCTAATGACCAAATTGCCGCCAAGCCGATTCCTAGCCTTAGTGATGAAATGGTCCATGGCCAAATTGCCCCAGGCCATGATTCGACCTTTCATTATGATGTTCCTTACAACGATACTGGAGCCACAGCGAAAATTATATGAAAGCGGCGCAATACTTATAAACAGAAGCGGATCCCGATTCGCCGACGAGTGCGATAGCCCTCAACTCTCGGTACCCCAGCAGCCTAATAAAGAGGCGTTCATAATATTTGACGGTCGTCTTGCCAAGCAATTCAGCGCATGGCCTAACTATATCTCAACAGCACCAGGGGTCGCGTATGCGTACCTTCCAGATTATAGGCGCAATCGCAAAGATATATATTGTCAGGCCAGCTCGTTAGCTTCACTCGCCAAAAAAATTGGTGTCCCGGCAGCTGCTCTCGAAGAAGCTGTTGCGGATTATAATCGTAATCCTCGCGCAGGTAGCGAAGGCTTGTTGAAGCCGCCGTTCATTGCACTCGGACCAGTCCGAAGTTGGGTGTTGACCGAGGGAGGACTACGGGTCTCCCCCGCTATGGAGGTTCTGTCAAAAAATGGCGAAGCCGTCCCGGGTCTCTATGCGGCTGGAGCAACCGGTCAGGGCGGGATAATCCTGGAAGGCCATGGCCACCATTTAGGATGGGCGTTTACGTCTGGGAGGTTGGCAGGCCGAGCTGCTGCCCTGAGGGAGGTTGGTTGACTTGAAGCCCAAACCGGACCCGATGGCCTGCTGCCGGCTCAGTGGACAGGCACTTAAGCTAACAATGCTGCGGCAGGCGCTGGTGGTGGGCGCGATGGCCCACATCCAGCAGGTGCGTCGCGGCCGCGCCAAGGCCTGGCCGTGGCTGGCGGCGTTGATTACGCGCAAGCCGCCGAAGCTGGCGGCTGTGGCGCTCGCCAACAAGACCGCCCGCATGGCGCTAGAAGATGATGATCACCGGCGAGCCGTACCGTTGCGGCCTATCCGGGCAGCCTGACGCCTCCTCGCCGCCCTCAAGGCCGCTTCGCGCCGCCTACTACGGCGGTGACCTGCGGCCAGCCCTGACCGCGGCTCAGCACGGCGGTGACATGCCCGGATAGGCCGCAACGGAGGAACACCGAACACAAGCTCTTGCAACGGAAGGAAGAAAGCGTGATCGATCGATCCGTGACGCGCGAAACTCCGAGGGATCCATTGGCAAACGAAACCGCTGGCATGATTGGAACGGTCGTCGCGAAACCCGACCTTGGCCAGCGGCCGCAAGGACCGTGCTCAAAGGCCGGACATATGGACGCAAGCGATCGAAACGAACGCAAAACAACCGTTGCAGGCAGGGCGCCGTCCACATATGGAAGCCGGAACGGGACACATCCAGTGCACTGCACAGCCATGCCACCGGCCAGATGCTCCGGTGTTTCGCGATGAAAGCGAACCTCATGTCACTTCCCTCGCGAAGTAGGCTGCGGCCTTCCTAAGAAACAGCCGCCTCAGTCTCGCATGGAACAGCTTGCAAAACGAAGCCCAGCGATTTGGCGCGCCGCGTCAGATTGGCGAGGACACGGCTGCGATATTGTTCCTAGTGATCGGCGCCCGGATCCCTGTAGGTAATGCCGTGCCTGAGGGCGTTGTAGAACAGGACCGCAATTTTGCGGGCGGTTGCCCTCACGTCCTTAGCCTTGCCCGCACGAGAGGACAGCCTACGATAGAATGCTCCGAGCGCCGTATCGCTCCGCCTGATAGTCGTGGCCGGCAAGGCAACAACGCTGCTCCCGGCTGGATGATCTCCGTGTGCGTGAAGAGAGCACATTGCCGCCGAAGATTTTGCTACCCGGCGCGAGACCCAGCCAGGAGATGAAGTGCTTGACGCTCGGCCATGCCCTCGATCCGTACCGCACTCGCCGATAAGCTTCAACGCAAGTGACGGACCCAACCCATGGATCTCGGTCAGGTCAACGCCAAGCACGCCGTATAGAGCGGTCCTCACATCGAACGGCATGTGCTGGATATGGGCGGCTGCGTATTCCACTAGCCGCTCCCGCTGACGCAGATAGGCGCGCAGGGTTGCGATCTCGGCATCAGGACGGAAACTCACACGTAACAAACCGTGGGAATGAAGCTGGCGGAGCCACGCAGCATCGCAGACATCTGTTTTGCGCCCAGGCACGTTCTTCGCGTAGCGCGCATTGACCAGAATGACCTCGAACCCGTGCTTCTCAAGAATCTCGTAGGCCGGGATCCAATAGACCCCGGTGGATTCCATCGCGACACTGGTCACGCCGCACGCTTTGAACCAGTCCGCCGGATCATGCAGGTCTTGCGTGAATGTGCCAAACGCCCGCACTGGCGTGTCAGTGCAGCCCGGGTCGACCGCTGCCATGGGCATTTTTGATCCGATGTCGATGCCAGCGGCACCCACATGACTGGCTTCAATTCCGGGCGGTCGCCGGTCGTTATCTTGGGCATGGCAAATCCTCCATCAAAAATTGTGGGCGGGAGGTCTGGGCTATGCCTATCTTCATCTTCCTATCGGGATCACGGTTGGAGCGGCGTCACCACTCTCAAGTTCGCACCCATGGACCACGTTTTTTAACGGGGACTACGGCCGCTACCCTCCGAGGTGCGAGGGTAGCATGGGCTGTTTCTACCGCGCGCAGGCGGGCAACGGCCCGTCACAGTTTTTTAGGATGTCGCGCTCCTCCTTGAGCTTCGCCACTTCGCGTCGCAGCTTGTCGATCTCGAGCTGCTCCGGCTTCATTTGGCCGTGGCCGGGAACGCATGCTGCGGATCGGCCGACAGATCACGAATCCATTTGCGCAGCACATTCTCGTGCAGGTCCAGATCCCGAGCCGCCTGCGCGACCGCAACACCCCGTTCCTTCACCAGCCTCACAGCCTCAAGCTTGAACTCCCGGCTGAACTTTCTTCTCTGCATGGGAAACTCCGGTTCTATCTTCAACACCTTAGCTCGGTGTCCATGGAACCGGCAGCAGGCCATCATGCTGATCCCACCGCCCCCCATCACGTACTCTAAATGTCTGCCGTCATCACGGTATTGTGCAACCTTCAGCGGCGCGAGCCAGAGCCAAGCCAGCCTCTTCCGGAGCGGCAAACGCCCGTGATAAATCTCCAACGCGTCGCCCCTTGCTCGCCCCACATGTAGATCACCCGGGCAGCAGGGTCTTGCCAAATCCGCGCATTCGCCGCCTCAGACCCTTTCCGGCGGCCCGTCGAGCCTTCGATCCTCCAGGACCGGAATAGCCTCGTTTGAGACCTCTAGTGACGTCCATTTTTGCTATCTCGCTCCATGCGAGCACGATTCGTCCGAATCGGAGGTGATCGCACGATCACGCCAGGCCGTGCAGGAGGAAGCTAAGTGAGCGCTTACGCTCCTACTCGCGTTTTAGGATGTCTGATCTGCCCTCGCATAACTGCGGCAAAGCAGTCCACGGCTCGATCAGGAAGGGGTGAGGCGTCCTCGAATGAGGTCTGCAGCTCTCTCGGCAACCGCGATCGCTGTAGCATTCATCCCCCCCGACACCGGACTGGGGAGGACAGAATTATCAACGACCCTCAGTCCTGACACTCCACGAACGCGAAGCGAGGTATCCGTAACACTCGCGTCATCTGAACCCATGCGGCATGTGCCGGCATAGTGAGCGGCCGTTGAACCTACGCGTCGCGCAAAGTCGTACAGTTCGTCGTCGGTGACCACGCCGGGGCCTGGGGTCGTTTCGCCCACACTCCACCTTTTGAGGGCATCCATTTCAAAGACCCGCCGAGCACTGCGCAATCCAACAAGCAGTCGCGGCCAGTCTGTTGGCGCGCTAAGGTAGTTCGGACTTATGGCGGGAAACTCTTGGGGGTCTGCGGAGCGAACCAACACAGTGCCGGCGCTGTCGGGACAGGTCAGGAATACGCCGATCGTCATCCCCCCTGCACTCTCAAGGGCGCCTGGAACTGAAGGCGAAAAACTCACTGGGGCGAACATAAGTTGCAGATCCGCCAAGTTTGCTGATGGGGAACTCCTGCAGAAGAGGGAAGCCATACTCGCTCCCAGGGTAAGCAGTCCCCTATTCTGAGTGAGGTATTTCAAACCCTCTAGGGCAATGGTCCCGAAGTTGTTCATTTCGTTGACGGTGAGAATGCCCTGGGTGCGATGGGAGATTCGAACCAAGTATTGGTCACGGAGGTTCTGGCCGACGTTGGGTGAGAGGTGAACGACTGGAATGCCGATTTGCTTCAGGTGTGCTGGGTCCCCGATTCCGCTTAGCTGGAGCAATTGCGGCGACCGCAGAGTGCCACAAGAAACAATCAGCTCACGTCGTATTTTCACTCGTCGGAGATGACCTTTCTGGACAAATTCAACGCCATCCACCTTCTTCCCAGCGAATATGATCCGAGCGCAAATTGCATTCGTCTCGACCCGCAGATTACGGCCCTTCTTCAAGGCGGGACGAAGGTAAGCTGAAGCCGTATTCGCCCTAAACCAACCCTTGCGGTTCTGTTGGAATAGGCTAGCGCCCTCCCTGTCGGGAGCATTCATGTCTGCAACCTCAGCATATCCAGCCTGGGTCGCCGCTGTTACAAAATGCCGTGCGAGTGGATGAACCGTGCGAAACGGGGCGACCGACATTGGACCGAAGGTGCCGCGATACTGAGACGCTTCACCTTCAAACCTCTCTGCTTTTCTAAAGTAGGGAAGTAGCCCAGCATAATCCCAACCTTTGCACCCCAGCCCGTCAGCCCACCAGTCATATTCAGCAGCTTGTCCTCTCGCGAATAGGATGCCGTTAATAGAACTGCTCCCGCCGAGACCTCTGCCGGCAGGGGCAATGATGCTCCGATTAAAAGTTTTAGGATCCGGCTCGGTCTTATACATCCAGTTGAAGCGGCGATCCTTCAACAGGTAGAAATATCCTGCGGGGATATGGATAAAAGGGTTCCAATCGCTCGGGCCGGCCTCTATCAGTAGCACTGAGCTCTCATCCTCGGATAGGCGAGCGGCGATTACGCTGCCCGCAGACCCAGCGCCAGAGACGCAAAAATCGGTCTCAAAATCCCAGGCTTCCACCAATGTAATCCATTCGTTTGATGGGGCGGCTCGCGGCTGCAACACCGGCCAGCCGCGCCTGTGGCCACTTTTTTAGGAACACTATAGACGATTATTCATGCGCCGTTGGGTCGAACAATTCCAGTGGTTCCTATTCCACACTTGCTGGTCCTTGACCGCCGACTCGTGCACACGATAGGAAAGGAATCGCATTTGGAATATCATTCTGGTCATTAATGAGTTCGCCTGCTCTCCCGTAGAGCGTTGTAACCTTCTCCGAATGCGCTTGACCGACACGAAAAGGTAGAATATCATTCCTAATGGAACGAGCGAGGAGAGTGACGTGCGGGTTGTAAACTCTCTTGTTGAGCGGTGTTTTGCTGTCATTGAGCTGCTTGCGAAGGAAGCATCGGCGATGAGGCTCGGCGAACTTGCTGAAAAGCTCGACCTGCAAAAAAGTGCCGCCCATCGAATGCTTAATTTGCTTTGCGAAATGGGGTGGGTTGAGCAGGAGCCGGTCACGGGCTTTTACAAGCTCACACTCAGACTTGCCATTCTTGGACAGCGTTTTCTGAGTGCAACCCACCTAACTGACATCTGCCAGCCCGTTTTGGAGGAATTGGCGGCCGAAAGCGCGGAGCTTGTTAGGATGGCAGTCGTGCAGGGAGAGACGTTGACTTGGATCGCACAAGTTCAAGGCGCTCGGAACGGATTGAAATATCAGCCTGAGATGGTGGCGAGAGTTCGCTTGGACACCACCGCCAACGGCAGAGCTTATTTATCTAGACTAAGCCAGACAGACGCAATTCGCATCGCTATCAATGATAGCGCCTACAGCGGAGGTGAGCGGTCTATAGCCTCTGTGGAAGAGTTTATGAAGGGGCTGGAACTGACCCAAAAAAGAGGCTGGGCGATTTCCGACGAGGAGGCTGAGCCCGGTGTCGTTGCGATTGCCGCCCCTATTACTTTGGGGGGTGGCCAAACGGTCGGCACGGTCAGCGTCGCTGGACCGAGATCACGGCTAACTCCAGACCGGCACGAAAAAGTAGCTTCGTCGGTGTTATCAACAGCAGCCAAACTTGGAGAACTCTGGCCTTTAAGGCAGAGATACAACAACATAGAGCAATCGGCATAGTCCCTCTCCACAATTCGCCGGCTATGTGGGGAGAGTCCACCCTTTGCGAATATTGGCAAGGCAGTCTCCTCTCGATCGGGCGACTGACAAGCGGATGCCTTGTCGCGGCGCCGGCCTCCTATGGTGCGATCATTGCTGCGCGGCCAAGAGGCGCACCCACAAGATACAGTTTACATTTCGCCCTCGATCGATGCCGGCACAGAAATTATGCAGCTTGCGATAGACCGTGCCTCAAGCGGGCTTAATGAAGGGTTGGCGTGCCCATTTGTTTATGGATGGACACTGCTAGCTTAGCTAAAGTTAGAAACTCCTGAGCCGAGATCCGGATAATGACTACATGCCGAGATCGGCACCGTCTTGCATCAGCTGCTCACTGCGGCGATAAGGAAGGCACAGCTCGCCACTTGGGTCCCGGGCAATCCGCTTATCCAGCGCATGGCGATGGGCCGCGCGGCAATGCGCCGTCCTAGTGTCTGGTGACCGCAGCAGCGTCGCGCGGCGAAGATTGAGCTCCATCGCCGACTTCGGCTATAGCGCGACGACCAGGATGAGACGGGAGCGACAATCTGGATGAGATTCTTATGTCGCGGTCACGGGCAAATTATCATGGTGATTGTCGCTGGCAAGAGTCTCGTCGTTTTCTGATTGCCGCTCCGCGACAAAGCTCGTGCGTATTTTTGATTGTCGCGTAGGAGGCGGGTCTGCCGCGCTGGCGTTTGGCCTCTATGGCTGATCGTCGCCGGTAGCTTTCGACATTCATCTCCGAAGATCGTTGCGTGATGAACAAGTCGGTCCACCGCGGCGAGGGTCATGGCGGGGTCCGGAAAGACGCGGTTCCATTCTCCAAAGGGCTGATTGGCGGTGATCATGATGGAGCGCCGCTCATATCTTGCGCAGATGAGTTCGAAGAGCACGCTCGTTTCGGCCTGGTCCTTGGTGACGTAGGCCATATCGTTGAGGATGAGCAGATCGAAATTGTCGAGCTTTGCGATGGCGGATTCGAGCTGGAGCTCCCGCCGCGTGACCTGAAGCTTCTGGACGAGATCGGTGGTGCGGGTGAACAGCACGCGCCAGGCGTTCTCGATCAGGGCGAGGCCGATGGCCGCGGCGAGATGGCTCTTTCCGCCGCCGGGCGGGCCAAACAACAGGATGTTGGCGCCTTTTGCGAGCCAGCTGTCGCCGGCGGCGATCGCCATCACCTGGGCCACTTGGAGACCATCGGCACGGCGTCGAAGGCGAAGCTGTCGAGCGTCTTCCCGGGCGGCAGGTGCGCCTCGGCAAGGTGGCGTTCGATCCGGCGGTGCGCCCGCTCGGCCAGCTCATGCTCGGCGATGACCGAGAGGAACCGGGCGGCGGGCCATCCTTCTATCCTTCTCTGTCGGCCTGTTCAGTGAACTGCGGCCAGAGCGTCTTGATCGTCGGCAGCCGGAGCCCGTTGAGCATGATCCCGAGCCGGGCTTCATCGATTGTGTGGATGCTCTTCATGCGACCTCTCCCGCGCAGGCCGTGCCGATCAGGGCTTCATAGCCATTGAGCGATGCGAGTTGCACATGAACAGTCGGCAACCGGGCCGGCTCCGGGCCGAAGAGCGCTCTCAGGGCGGCCAGATTAGGCAGTTCGCCGGCGTCGAGCGTTCTGGCAAGCTCCTCAGCCAGTTCACGCTCGCAGCCACGATCATGAGCCAGCGCCAACAGTTCGACGGCAATCTTGCAAGCCTGTTTGTCGGGCAGTTGCTCGATGAGAACGTCGAAGGCTCTACGATATTCCGTAAGCGGGTAGCTGATGCCGTTCAGCGATGGTAGTTCCAAGGCATGAGCGCCTCGATAGCGCTGTTTGGCCAGCCATTGGCGATGCGCTCGAGGGTCTGGGTGAGCCAGGCGTGCGGATCGACCTGGTTCATCTTGGCGGTGGTCAGCAGCGTGGCGATGGTGGCCCATGTCCGTCCGCCGCCATCGCTGCCAGCGAAGAGGCTGTTCTTTCGGGTAATTGTGAAGACCGATTCATTATGCACCTCCTTTTCAAATAGCGGAAAACAGCGATTCCTGGTTGTCGTCGTGGATGCGATGCGGAGTATTGCGCGCCAAATCGGCCTT
>NZ_JAMYLH010000062.1:0-10012 GCF_040317925.1 Mesorhizobium sp. M1348
TGCGATCAAGTATATGGGGGTGGACGGCACGACGCCGAAGCCGCGGAATGCATCTGCGTCCTGAATGCACGGCCGATAGCCCGTAGTTCGGGGCCGGGAGGCGTGCACTGTACGCGGATTGCAACAATCGAAGATCGCATAGGCTGCGCATTTCGCCGATTAGAGCGTTCATTTCATTCGACCAATGAGCAGGGAGTTTTTCGGGCGGTCATGAGCGGCTGCCGACTACTGACAGTATTCATTGAATTCAGGGTGCGGCGACGTCAAAAGGCTCACGCCGCGCCTTGTCTTTTCACACGTTTTCTCCGACGACACCAGCCGCACCTCTCCATGGCCGCCTCGACCGGTGCGCGCCTGCAGCGAAAAGCTGCGCGCACCGCTCTGTCTCGGCTGCCGCCGCTCCTTCATTCCGTAGGGCGCTATGGCAGCGAACTGACCAGCAATGCGATCCTTGCCTGGGCCGATGAAAGCCGCGTAGACTGGCACTACATCGCGCCGGGCAAGCCAATGCAGACGGATGTTGTAGAATAGCCCCTTCTTCTCATTCGGCGGCTTTTTCCACAGCCTTCGGCCTGTCTGGCCTCGTTCCCATCGGGAAGTCGCTGCTGCATAGGCAGCTTCCGCGCCGCGGGAAGCACATCGGCGGCCGTCGCCACTGCGCGCAAGCTTGCAATGATGAGCTGGCACATGCTGAGCAAGGATACCGACTACATCTGGGGCCGGCCCTTGCTCGCCCGCAAGTTCAGATCGGTCGAGTTGCGTGCCGGCCTTCCGACTAGCTATGCCAGACGCGGCACCGCCTTCGATTACAACCGCCGACGCTGTTGACGGGGCGATAGAGATACAGCCATCGTCCGCGGACCTTGCTGCAGGTCTCATCCATATGCCACCTGCCAGTGAGGGATCGCTTGCGCCGGTTGAACCGCTCCAGCAGTTGCGGCGAAAAGTGCACGACCAATGATCGACGCTCAGGCGGCGTTCGGCCATCATCTCTTCCAGGTCGCGAAGGCTGAGATTGTGGGCAAGGTACCAGGGCACGCACAGTAGGATGACAGAGTGGTCGAAATGACGCCTTTGAACAAGACGGGCTGCTCAGAAACTGAAGTGACGTCATGCTTGCATACCGAATAGTTTGCGACGGAACCGTCGGGAGTAAGGGTAAGCGTGAACGCAAACAGGAAATCGTTCCAGCCTGCAATAAAGAGCAAAAGGAAGATCACCGCTAATCCCCGGCAGGGCGATCGGAAAGATGATCCGGAAAAACGTGTCGAGCAGGCGCGACCCGTCCACAGCGGCCGCCTCGTCGAGCTCTTTCGGAATGGCCTTGAATCAAGAAACAGGGTAAGGAATGCAACTCGGAACCGGCATTGGTGTGATAACGTCGTTAGTTAGCAAAAGCCCGGGGAGTGGAGGTTGGGGCCCTTCGTGGAAAACGCATCGACGTTTCGCTTGCAACACGAAACGTTGCCCAAGGCCTTGTAGGCTGGTGCCCCGTGCTCGTTCAACTTTTACGTCCGCAAGGATTCCATTCGACCAGATCCTATTATGTGGAAGCTTGGGATACTTCCCTGCTATAAATGTTAAGCTACAGCGAATTCGACGCAATAATAATTCAATATAATTTTAACATATACCGCCTTATTGCCGCCTTAAACCCGGCACACATTCCGCAAAAATGTTAATATTTGAGTTATGGACAAGTACAATCGTGGGGTTGCTTGTGAGCGGGAGTCCCGGGTTTGCCGTAGAGGCTGGGAAAGGCGCCCTGCGAGCCACTCGCCTGAGGGGGAATGACCTCGAATTTGCTCGGTCTGCCATACGCGCTGGACAGTACTCTATTGCTTCGCGCCGGAACGGTGTCTCCGATCTTTCCAAGAATCTTCATCTGCAACTCTATGTGCACCTCTTGACCAAGAGCACGCCGTGACCGCTTCATCATTCGCACTGATCGTTTTTAGCGTAAGCATGAACGCACTTGCTCAAATTGCTTTGCGTGCGGCTATGCTGACGGTTGGTACCTTACCGCCCGGCGGCCCTCCAATAACAATGGCTCTGGCACTTGCTGGCAATGTGTATTTTTGGGGTGGATTGTCCTGTTATGCAATAAGTGTTTTATTGTGGCTGGTCGTACTGTCGATTTATGACGTTAGTGTCGCTTATCCAATGCTATCGATTGGATACATAATCGCGGTCGTACTCAGCTTCCTTCTGCTTGGTGAGGCCATACCACTTTCACGACTGGCTGGCATCGCGCTCATTTGCGCGGGCGTAGTCCTAATTGCTCGGACGACGTAGCCCGATGCGACACGTCATCACCGGAGGATCCGGTTTCGTCGGAACGTACATGGCATCCGCTCTCGCCCGGCGGGGGGAGAGCGTTGTCGTTTTTGATCTCGATGAGCCACTAGCAACTAACAACTGGATAGATTTCGTAAGAGGTGACGTGCGGCAGCATCGAGATCTGAGGAAGCTTCATCTGCAGCGCGATGATGTGGTCTATCATCTTGCAGCACGTTCATTTCACCGTGGTGTACCCCATAAAAATCGAGACCAATGGTTTGCTGACGTGAACGTGAATGGCACCCGCTTCCTGCTGGAAGCAATCTCGGCGGGCTCCACACAACGACTTGTTTTTTTTTCCACTGACATGACCTACGGAAAACCAGATCACACACCGGTCAATCCGACCGATATGCAACGTCCGATCGGACCCTACGGTAGGAGCAAGGTCGGAGCGGAGCGGCTTCTGATGCAAGCGCGTAGGGAGTTCGGCCTCCAAGCGACCATATTTCGTCCTAGACTTATCGCTGGTGTCGGGCGCCTTGGAATATTGACGAAGCTCTTTCGATTGATTAGAGCAGGCTTGCCTATCCCGCTAATAGGCGCTGGCAAAAACCGCTATCAAATGATTGCCGTTGAGGATTGCGTCGCTGCTGCGCTGGCGGCCGTAGAAAGAAATTGCCCGCCTGGTCCATTTCATCTCGGCTCGCATGAACCGCCTACTGTCAAAGAGCTTCTCGGAGAATTGGTCCTGCGAGCCAGCTCAAGATCAATTCTTCTTCCCATACCGGCGGTTATTCTGAAGCCGACTCTTTCGTTGCTTGATAGATCGACCTTGACACTACTTTATCCAGAGCAATTCGCTATTGCCAATATTGATTATGTTCTCAACACGGGGAGCACGACTAAATATTTGGGCTGGACGCCATCGAAAAGCGATATGGATATCATTTTTGAGGCCTACACGGGATTTTTGAAGTCCTCATAAATCGTGCCAAGGCAAGCTGGCGCAACGTGGCTTTACAATACCGTGGCGGCGGCGACCTCGTCGAGAGCGTCCTTGAGAGGCACGATAGGCCATGAAGGTGCCCATCCGGCGCGGGCGTCGCCGGGTTGACGCTCGCACACGATCTGGCAACGCACGGCGCTGATGTCACCATGGTCGAGAAGCGTATCGAGATCTGCACGGTTCCTAGGTTCCTACGGCGCCAGCTGGATGGATGTCGATCCCGGCCGCGGAGAAAGGCATTCGGCGGCATGTTGAGGCGTGTGGCAAAATCCGCCGCTGGTTGGAGGGGGCAGTGGTCGGCGGCGGCCCGAACTATTCCGGAGCGCCGGGACGGACCTAACCAAGTGACTACCGACCTCGTCAGCATCGTTGTTCGAGAGGTGAATCAGCAAGTCAGATGCTGCCCATGACAAGGCTCGTCGCTCGAACCAAGCGACCGGAGGCGCTCAGCATCATTGTGCGGTGGCGCGGATGTCGATCTGCTTGCAAGGCCGTAGGGGACCGCATAGGAGATAGAAGAAGCTGTCGAACAGACATGATAATCGATCGACACGCGCGCGAGCCGCCGCTGGGCGAACTGGTAGTCCTTCGGCCGCAAGGCAGCGAGGGCGGGTTGCTCGATCGTCTCGACGACATGGCGCCGACTCACGCCCAATCGGCGCATGACATGGGCGTTCAGGCGCTCCAGGCTTTGGCCAGCGCTTTCTCCCCAGCTTATGCAGCGCACGCTTGCTCGCCTCCTGTTGTCGATTTTGTCCAGTGCACGACACCTGGCAGGAGTTCTGTTCCATCACGCAAGTCATTGAATAGTACGCAAAAAACTCTCCCTGGCCTCTTTCTGCACCGTTGGCACGACTTTTGATGCTCCTTTGCTGCAATGCAGCCGAACCTTTCGAAAAGATTCAGCTTGGGAGCAAAACGAAGGAAGAAACAACATGTCAGGTCGGCGTGAGTTCACATCTCCGGAGTTGGGGCGTATCCGGAGGTTCGCCATTCTCCTAGATGCGTTCCCCCGCCGTGTCGACCTGGGACATGAGAAATTGGTGCGGCAGCGACGCGTTATGCCACATCGCTGCGTGGACGCCCTCAAGGAAGCGACACCCTTGCGGCGACATTCGGTGGTGCCCACACCAAGCAGAATAGAAATTTTGGGCTTCCCCCTGTCGAACCGGCCCGGACATCGGTGTTTGCCTCTTTGATGATGTTGCAGCGATGACTCTGATTATCCCTTCAAGGTGTAAGATGATGATGTTTGATCTGGGCTGCTTTGACCGTCACCTACCTTTAGTTTGTGACTTGGATGGCACTCTGACAAAGTCGGACAGCTTCCATGAGAACTTCTGTCATGCCTTCTTTCATTCGCCGAAGCGCCTGCTTTGTTCCGTTCCAGGGTGGCTTAACCGCGCGGCCCTGAAACACACGCTGGCAAACATTCGTCCGATTGACGCGCGGGCGCTTCCATATCGTGAAGAGGTGTTGGATCTGATACGTGGTGCGCACGCAGACGGACGTGAAATTTATCTCGTCACGGCAGCTGACCAAAGCATAGCTGACAACGTCATTTCTCATCTTGGCGGATTCAACGGAGCGAAGGGCAGCGATGGCTCCTTGAATCTAAAGAGCCGCAACAAGCTGAAATGGCTTCAGGAAAGCTTTCCCAATGGGTTCATCTATGCAGGCGACAGTGCTGCGGATCTCCCTATTTGGGAGGCGGCCACCGGGGCCGTTCTTGTTGGCAACGCAGTAAGGTACGCAAGTCAACTCCGCAATGCTGACATCGAGGTTAGGACAATCATCCCAGAAAAAAACGAGTCGGTGAAGGACTGGCTGTCTGAACTCAGGATACACCAGTGGTCGAAGAATGTGCTGATCTTCGTTCCGTTGTTTCTTGCTCATACAGTAGGCGATTTTCGTGTCCTCTTGACGACGGCGATCGCCTTCCTTGCTGTCGGTCTCGTTGCTTCTTCAACCTACGTCATCAACGATCTAGCCGATTTGGAGGCGGACCGGGCGCATGCGACCAAGCGCTCCAGGGCGATTGCCGCCGGCAGAATAAGCATCATCAACGGCCTTTTGGCGAGCATATTCCTGCTCGCTACAGGGCTTGGAATGGCCTTGCTTTTGCACCCTCAATTCGCGCTGGCTGTTTCAACTTATCTGGCGCTGACATTAGCATATTCCTTCTGGCTCAAGCATTACGCCCTGCTTGATGTGACGGTGATTGGAAGTCTGTTCACATTGAGGATCGTCATGGGGCAGGTGCTGAACGAGTTCGAATTCTCGCCGTGGCTTTTTTCGTTCTCATCCATGCTCTTCTTTTCGCTGTCTCTGGCAAAGCGACATGTGGAGGTGATGCATGCGCACTCCCAAGGAAAGGACGTTATCAAGGGGCGGGGATATTTGCCCGACGATTGGCCGCTCACCCTGGGCTATGGCCTTGCTTCCGCCTCGGCTTCGATTGTCATCATGCTGATTTTCGTTGCGCTCGACCCCAGAGTGACCGAAGCATATCACAATTCCGTATGGCTCTTTATCGCGCCGGCCGGCATGTTCATATGGCTGCAAAGGATCTGGATCCTGAGCCATCGCATGGACTTGCATGACGATCCGGTAGTTTTTGCGCTCAAGGACAAGACTAGCTATCTAATCGGTGCCTGCATCGCGTTGGCGTTTGCCCTGGCTTTGTAACACAAAGGCATGACGTGTATGCAATCGACAATCGCAGTGACCTTGATGCGCCCCTGTGCTTCTGACAGGAGGCGCCGGATGTCGCGGTCGCGTCGCGACGGCGCTGACGACAGGTTTGCCGGAAGCGCGGCTTCGTGCAGACGGAGGCGGGCACTCGTTCTTGCGGAAGAACACGTGTCGCAGTTGCGTCAGCAAGGTATGGAAATCGTGACATGTGATATCAGAGACATGGAAACTGTCCGCGCATTCGTGGCCGGCGCCCAGGGCGCCGCATTAATCCCCATGGCGGGGGTCATTCATCCCAAAACGGTTGCCCAGTTTGAAGCGATCAGCACGCAAGGCACTATCAATCTGCTTACGGCAGCGCAAAAAGTAGGTGTGCGCCGCGCGATTGTCACGTCGTCGAATTCGCCGATCGGCTGCAGCCCATGTCCGGACCACCGATTCGCAGAGGAAAGCCCCTATACGCCCACACATGGACTATGGCCGCGCCAAGATGCTGATGGAAAGGGCGGTGCGAGCGGAAATTGCCGCCGGCAAACCTGCAGAAACGTTCATCGTCCGTGCGCCATGGCTTTACGATCCAGCCGACCGTCAAGGCGCTCCTCTTCAAGATGGTCAACGACGGACAAGTTTCTGATCGTTGGATCTTTCCGCAACCGCCGCTCGATGCGCTATACCGCCAATCTAGCGCACGGCGACCTGCTGGCGGCAACCCACAAAAATGCGGAGAGCAAGGCCTTCTGGCCCACGGACGAGACGCCGTACACCGTGAACGAAATCGCCGAGACCGTCGGAAAGGTCCGAAGATTCGACATCATGGTCAAACCTGCAAAGTCTAGCATTACGGCCAAAGTCGCAACGCAGATCGAAGCGAGCCGTCAGTATGTCGGTATCATCACACGAAGAAAAAAAGGCAACTCCTTGCTCCATCACGATGGGCACGGGAAGTGCTTCGCATTGTGCCTCAAAAACCCACACACGAGAGCATGGCCTATCCGTCGATCAGTACCCGCGGAAGGACCAAGCAATTTTGCTGCGGCCCGGGAGGAATTGGAGGTCATCTTGTGCTAGTAAACACCGCCTCCGTCGTCTCCAGCGCTCTCACTTTAGTCGCATTAGGGTATGCCATCGGCTTGCCTGCTTCAAAGTACTTTGACAGAAATATTAGGATGCGCCTGCTTATCGCTCCGGCTATTGGACTCGGAATATTTGGCGCAGCGGGTGTTTCTATTTTCCACTTATTACCAATGACGGCGGCCAATCTACTTCTGATCGTCCTGTCGTTATCCGTTATTGTAGTTTGGTTATCTAGAGGTGCCGTCGACCCGATCTTGTGCTCGCCGGTCAGTCCCGGTTTTTCTTGGTTAGCTGTTGCGTTTCTTCTCTGCCTTTTGCCTACACTAGCCATCATTCCGCAGTATTACGGCGCAAGCGCCAGCGTCGGTGAGCCGATTTTTGACCATGCCAAAATCGCTATCATAAATGAATTAGCTCAAAATGGTTTGCCTCCTCGCAACCCATACTATTCCGAGGCGGGAAGTTCCAACACGCTTATTTACTATTACATCTGGTACTTCATAGCCGCCTGTTCATCCATCGTCACAGGCGCAGGTGGCTGGGAGGCCGACATTGCTCTTACGGCCGTGACGGCGTTGAGCTCGATGTTCGTCGTAACATGGCTTGCCGTCGCACAAAGTAAAAGTGCAAATGCCGCCTGGTGGGTACTGCCGCTCCTGCTTGCGAGTTCGCTTGGCGAAGCCATGCAATTTGCCTCTGGAAGGTGGCTCGACAATTGGCTGGTGCAGGAACATCTGAGAACGTGGTTTGTTGAGGCGGCATGGGCGCCGCAGCACCTATTTTCCGCAACCGTTGCCTTGCTTATCATCCTGGCATACGTGCGGATATTACAATACAATACTGCCAGCAGGCTCGCTTTTCCAGTATTAATTGGAGCTATGTTGGCATCTGCCTACGGCAGTTCAACGTGGGTGGGGGGGTTTTCGCTGCTTTTGGTATTGCCTATTATAGGAATATTGTCAACTCCCCACGTAATACGGTCAAAACGGACGCTGCAGGTTGTCACTTCAATTTCAGTTATTGCTGGAGTGACTGTACTCTGTTCGGGGGTGCTAGTGTATGAACAGTCGACCATATTACATACAAGAAACCCTGTGGAATTCTGGGTGTTTCCCGTATTCGTCGGCAGAAATTGGCTGATTGACGTGCCAGGATTCTGGTTGGTTCAACCAATTGTCGACTTCGGAATTATATTTGTGTCTTTTCTTATTTGGTGCCGAGAAACTGTCGATGGAACACATGGACGTTGTGGCAATTTCGACCGCGCAATAATTATAACTGTACTTTCACCGTTAGTTGTACGGCAGTTTGTACATAGCGTTATTTTGTATAACGATTTGGGTTATCACGTTGTTATGCCGTCGATGCTTCTTTTGATGGCGATTTCCGCTTCACTGTTGTCGCGCCACATCGGTAAAAGCACAGCAATTGCCCGCCTAACGACCGTAACCGCGATCATATTTCTGGCTCCGTCGATTTTGGTTGGCGCTCGATATTTATATTCGTTCGCCTTCCATTTTCAAGTTGAGGGACCTGAAACAGAGGAGGCTAAAGCGTTTATATCGTCTCCTGAAATGTGGGAAGCTGTTCGCCTGGTAACGCCTCCGAACGAGGCGGTTGCCAATAATCCGCGTGACCTTGCTAGCTTGACTGTTCTGCCCGGTAATATTTCGTGGGCAACACTGTCGCAAAGAAGAAATTGCGCGACGACATTGGAGCTGCTGCGTGCCTTCGCATCTCAACTCACGCCGAAGCAAGCATCATATGTTGACGATTTTTTCGTGAATGTATTTCGCGGTAACGTCACTGAAGCTCAGCTGAGGGTTATGAAGGAAAATTATCTTTGTAAAACGTTGGTTGTTACGGTTCGAGATGGCTTGTGGGGCAAGCCAATACTGAACGACAATTCAGTTTTCCAGCTTGTTTCCGAGGAAAAGGGCAAATGGCGCATTTATCGATAGTGTGCCTGGTTAACTCCACACCGTGGCTTGCGGCCGACGATCTTCCTCGTACATCGGGTCAGACGAGTAGCGCTTGGTCTTTGCGATCTTGCCATGCGGTCACGGCTCTGTTCTGTCCACATCCAGGGCTTGATCACAACTCACCGCTAGGCGGAATACCCGGCGATTTTCCAAGCGGCCTCTTGCCGCCGACCGCACATCCTGCACCAGAGCGACGGCCAACCAGTTCCGGCTATTCCTGCATGCCGGTGCTTACTGGTTGATGTGGGGCTTGCGGGCCGCGATGCCGAGGCGCTCGAGCTTTGCCGTCGCCCAATTCGACACGCTGCGATTGCGCCTCATCAAAATCGCTGCGCGGGTGGTCGAGATGAAATCGCAAATCCGTCTGCACCTGCCGACATCGTGCCCCGACCCTGATGATAGAAGTTTCCATGTTCTTGAAGCGGTTGCCAACCGACTGGAGGCAAGCCCGCAGCGTCCGCGCCGGCGCTGGTCGGCGGAAGCGAAGTCGCGGCTGATCGAGGCGACACTGAAGCCGGGCGCGAATGTATCGGCCATTGCCAGACAAGCGGGGATGGCGCCAGCCCAGCTGTTCGGCTGGCGGAGCAAGGCGATCAAGAGCGGTGCGGTCACGCCACACAGGGATGCGGAGCGGCTCGGCTTTGTCGAGGTCACGCCGACAGCGTCTGCGTCGGTGGAGATCGAGCTGGGTGGCGTGGTCATTCGCGCCGGTGCCGATATCAATGAGGAGCAGCTGGTGCGGATTATCCGGGCGGTTCGCCAGGCATGATCCCGGCCGGCGTGAAGGTGTTGGTCGCCAGTCATCCCGTCGATTTTAGAAAAGGTCCCGACGGCCTTTTGGCACTGGTGCGCGATGCCGGCTCGGATCCATTCTTATGCGTCGGGCGAGATTATGTGGCGGAGCCTTCCTGGTGCCAGCCTAGGCCCGCCGGTCCGGATTTTTCCGCCACATAATATTTAGATGCTGTTCAGC
>NZ_JAMYLH010000063.1:0-9662 GCF_040317925.1 Mesorhizobium sp. M1348
GAGAGGCATGAAATATTATGTGGCGGAGGCAAGCTGGGTTTGGCCGACCCGAAAGGGGTCAGGGCGGCTCCGCCACATAATCTCGCCCGACGCATAAGAACGGTTATGTGGCGCGCCACATAACCGTTCTCGGGACATCTGTTCGTGTTCCGCGGCAGGAATGCGTCGCTCCTGAAGATCCTGTTCTGGGACGGAACGGGCTTTGTCTGTTCAGTAAGTGCATCGACCGCGGCAACTTTTGGTGGCGGCGTCTGGCCGAGCCAGGTGGGTCGGTGATGCTGTCGCCAGCACAACTCGCGATGCTCATCGAAGGGATAGACGCACGCCGGAACGCTTCTGGCGACCGCTTTTGGCCGGCTGAAAAGCGTAGCAAAATCGCACCAAATCGAGCGAAGTTGCTTCTTCGAATCAACCGATTCGGGTAGATTCGGACATGCTGCTCGACCTCGACAATCTGCCCAGTGAACCGGCTCTTCTGCAGCATCTTGTGCGTGACATAGCGACGGTTGTCGAGCACCGCGAGGGTGAGATCGAGCGCCTTAAATCCATCATAAAGCAGCTGCAGCGCGCGCAGTTCGGCCGCCGTTCCGAGCGGCTCGATCCTGATCAACTGGCGCTCGGACTGGAAGAGCCCGACGGTGATCTCGCCTGCGAAGAGGAGCGCCGTCCGCGTGCAGATCGAACAGCCGTCCCGCCGCAAGCCGCTGCCCCATCATCTGCCGCGCGAGGAGGTCCTGGTCGATGTCGACGGGACCGTCTGCGCCGGCTGCGGTGGCGCGCTGAATCTTATCCGCGAAAGCGTGAGCGAGATGCTGGACTGGGTGCCAGCGCAGCTGCGCGTGATCCGCACCACGCGCCCCAAATACGCCTGCCGGCCCTGCGAGAAGGTGGTGCAGGCGCCGGCTGCGGAGCGGCGGGTTGGCGACGCCGGCGCTGCTCGCGCAGGTGCTGGTCAGCAAATATTCCGATCACACGCCGCTCTATCGGCAGTCGCAGATCTTCGCAGGAACGGTGTTGATCTTCCACGTTCGACGCTCGCCGGCTGGGTTGGCGGCTCCTGCTGGTGGCTGGAAGCCCCGCACGAGCGACTGGCGAAAAACGTCTTCGCCTCCGATCATCTTTTTGCCTATGACACACCGGTTCCGGTGCTCGATCCAGGCCGTGGCCGCACCAAGACGGGACCGCTGTGGGTGTAAGCCCGCGAGCAACACCCCTGGGGCGGACCGGAGCCGCCCGCGGCAATCTATCTGTTTGAACCAGACCGCAAGGCCGAACGCCCGGCCTCGCATCTCGAGCACTTCAAGGGCGTGCTGCACGTCGATGGCTATGCCGGCTTCGAGCAACTCACCAGCAAGGGAGATATCGTTCTCGCCGCTTGCTGGAGCCATAGGGCGTGGGCCCCCTCCCGCGCAGAAGGCGAGCGGAAAGTCCGCTTCTCCGACGCGATCAGTAACTTTATCTGCCGGGCAGAACGATGGAAGCGAAGCTTCCCGCTTGATATTTGCAGCGGATGAGGTTTGTTGGCGGAAATAACGAATTGTTTGCCTGATCGGCAATAAACAGCCCATCCGTTTCAACGCGCGCCATTAAACAAGAGGAAAACTCGATGACCGTTTCTGCAGACCAAAACGACCAGGCTGATCTCGTAGCAATTACCGCCGACATCGTTTCCGCCTACGTGTCGAACAATCCGCTGCCGGTCGGCGAGTTGTCGAAGCTGATTGGGGACACCTATGTTGCCTTGCAAGGGATCGGCACGCCTGTCGCTCCGGCCGCAGTCAAGCTGGAGCCGGCGGTATCGATCAAGAAATCAGTGTCACCTGATTTCATCATCTGCCTGGAGGACGGGAAGAAGTTCAAATCCCTGAAGCGACATATCGGAACGCATTACAATCTGACGCCCGACGCGTACCGCCAGAAATGGAACCTGCCGTCCGACTATCCGATGGTGGCGCCAAGCTACGCAGCGACCCGCTCGGCTCTTGCGAAATCAATCGGGCTCGGGCGAAAGGCGACAACGCCGGCAACAGCTGCGGCGGAAAAACCAAAACGAGCTGCTCGCGCGGCGGCAGCGACAGCAACCGCAACGGCAATCAAGTCGCCGGCTAGGAAGGCGCGCAAGGCACTCGTCAAAGCGTAGCGTGCTGCACCTGACAGGAGTGCCAACGAGTGGCGGACCCGAACTTGGCGAAGCCCCGCCGAGCGGCGGGGCTTCGTGTTAGCTCGGATCATTCTGCGGCGCGGCGAGACCATATCAGCGAGAACTCGCCGTCGGTGTCGGTCTCAACCAGGCTCGCATAGATCGGAGCGGGAAAACTTGGATCGTCGAGCTTGACCGAGTGATAGTCGCGGCCCTCACGCGAGGTCTTCTTCCATGCCGCTCCGAATTCGGTGGCTCCGGCAAAGATGCGGAAGTTCGGACCTTTCTCGTTGTCGCCTTCGGCCGGTGTCAAGGTCACCGTCTTGACGTTGAGGTTCAGGGTCTTGACCGAGCCGGAGAAGCCGTTCGCGGTGCGGGAGAATGTGCCGATCGTAGCCATCGTGGTCGTTCCTTCTGTTTTCTCGGGCCGCGCCTATCGCGGTCTCGATGGTGGTCGTGAGACCGGGGACGATCGGACCGCACCCCCAAAGTGGCTGAAACGAAGTGGAAGACGGCGGCGCGAGGCTTTCTCGGGCCGCGAGGAATGGACGCAAACCGGGTCCCCGCCATGCCTGTGTGGTGGGGTGGTACGGCCAGGGGAAGAAAACGAAGCGCCGTCGTTGCGGGAAGACGATCGAGACTGAGCGAAGCGAAGGCGGTCCTTGGTCAGACCCAATCCATCGAGGACGGCATAGGCTCAGGATGAACAGACAGGAGTGAACGCGGGGACGGCGATCAGTCACGCGCTTGCCCATCCGTGGCATGAGCGCGGCGATGACGCGTATGGTTGTGACGCCGCGCGAGGCTCCCGTAGGGAACGAAGAACTCAGGGTCAAACGCTCAAGTGAGTATTCCTACGGTGGAAGCCGGCTGAGCAAGTGATTTTCTGAGCAGTAGCGACTATGTCAGGAATGGGGCCGTGAGCCGACTGTCAGCTTCTAGGCTGAAGTCACCAGCAAATGGACGTTCCGCTGGCGACCTCATTGCGGACCTAAACAGAACAAACGATCTCTATTGGCGGATGGTTCAAAGCCTAGCAGTCTGGCATCGCGTTGCTCGCCAACAGTGACGATCCGACCTCTCCGTCGAGCGCAAAACGCTGGCAGCGCTCGCCGTGGGACTCATCGATTAAGCTCTCGATATGTTTGAAGCCGCGCTTCGCCAATATTCGCAGCGACGCGAAATTGCGCACCGCTGACTCGGCCGTCACCTGTTCAAGCGCCAGAGTTTCAAAGGCGTAGCGGAGGACTTCGCGCGCCGCCTCGCTGCCCAGTCCCGTGCCCCCAATGCGCACGCGCCAGCACAACTCCCAATGCGGCTGCCTTGGCGTCGGTTGCGCCGAAGGACAGGGTTATCGTCCCGATCGCGTCCGATACTCCTGCTTGGTCTACGGACCACTGGATCGCCTTGCCGTCAGCGAATCGCTGACGCGAACGGGCGAACCACCGTTCGCCTGCCCTTCTGTCGTCACGAACGGGATCGCCGGCAAGGGACGCGGATTCGACATCCATCGCGCGCGCAAACCATGCTGGGATATCCCGTTCGCTCGGCGCCCGAAGCACGAGCCTTGGTGTCGTGAGCTTGGGAAATCGGACTGCTTCCATGGGGCATTTTCGACCTGAGGCGGCGCCAACGCAACGGCCCTGGCAGGCCGCTCCGCTAATCACCAATGACAGCCCCTTGGTAGTGTGCCGTCTTCAGGTCGCAGTCCAATCGCTGAGACCCATTTATCGACCAGCCGGGCATACTGCCGTGTGCTCATCGGCGCCTCGGAGAGCCTTGCGTCCGAAACCAACCATCCAACCACGATCAGCCCGTGAGGCGCGCACGAAACAAGGTGCAGCCGTCCGCCAGGCGCGACCTGGAGATATCCCGGAATCCAGCCTCGGTCATCCACGCGCGATACTGACCTTCAGTGTACGATTCGCCGTGGCGATAGAGGTTCAAGAAGGTGATATTCAGAAAGACACCCTCAGGCGGGCCGAGGCGGTCGTCATCGACGACACCCCACCCCGCAATTGCGATCTCGCCTCCCGGTGTGAGGCAACGCGCCGCGTTCAGGATCGAACTGCGCGCCTGGTCAGGCGGAAGGACCTGGACGACGGCCTTCAGGATCGCCAGATCGTGCCGACCGATCGATGGCGCGACAGTTATGTCCCCCTCTTCGACAACCACGTCATCGGCACCGTATTCTGACAGGATATCTGGCGCGGCCGCTGCGACCGTTGGCAGTTCCATCAATGTCGCCGCAATCTGCGGCTGCCGCTCGCGAAGTCCGACGAGAATGGTCCCGGAGCCCCCGCCGATGTCGATCACCGAAGCGATCGCCGAGAGGTCTATCTCCCGGGCCAGTTGTCGGCCGAAGATCACCCCGCCCGGTGCGAGCATGCGGCTGAAGACCGCCGCCGCTGCGGGCCCTGCTTCAGAAAAGTCGTGCAGCGCGGCCGGCCGGTTCTGTCGCAGCGACTCTGCGGTCAGCAAGTCGGCTCCCCAGAGCTCGCGCAGGAGCGCATGATCGCCGCCGCGATAGGTCGGCTTGGACGCGTCGAGGAAGGCCGATGCTTCGGCTCCGTTGCGAAATTGACCATCCTTGACTTCGAGGAGACCGATGCTGGCGAGCGCGTAGAGGAGCCGCGACAGACGATCGGGCTCGACTTTGAGCGCGGCCCCCAGGCTGTCAGCAGTCACCGCGCTGCCATCGAGCCGGGTGAAGATGCCAAGGTCCAGCCCGGCTCGAAGCGCTAAGGCGGGGGGCACCGCTGCGATCAGCTTGTCGATCCGAGCAGAATCCACCATGTCGCCCCCCTTCCGCGATCCAGGACCGAATTTGAAGCAGCTCCCATAGATTAGAACCTCCGTTCTCCGGAAAGTGAAGACAAAATCATTATTTCGAGCGACCGACACGATGACGTAGCGGATACTCCTGGCAAAGCTGAACGTCAGCTTCTGAGAATGTCTATCGCCGCCTCGAACGGCCGACATAAGCGCAAAGCGGTTATGCGCGGCTTCATCTGCGATTGTTTGCTTCGAGCCAAAAGGGGCGACCACCTATGGTTTGGAGTTCTGCCCAATTTGCGGCCAGACATTCGACAAGCGAAACCTTGTCGAAGTGCTGCATCATCACCTTCCCGAGCATGAGCCGTTCGCGACGGATAGGTGACGGAGGTCGAAGCCGACTCGGTTTTCCGCGAATTGGATAAAAAGTCCCGCCGCACATGCCAAGACGGCGGGATCCGATCAAGTGGCTTGCACCACGCTGGGGGATGCGGGATGGGCCTGCCCGGTGCACGCGGACCGTCAGGGACTTTAGGCGCATCAGCTGCAATGCGTCCACCAACCGACGGTTGGAACGAAATTCGGCCACCGACGGATCGGTCATCCCGGATCGCTGTGGCCTGCAAACCCGTGACAGGGACGCATCCCGGGTGAAAGCCTTTGTTAAAGAAACTAAGGAACGGTGGACGAGGAAGGCGGCAAGGTGACCATCGACGTGAGGCCGCCGGTGACGATCGACCTCGACAAGGCCAGGCTGGTTGAAAATACAGGCCGCCGAAGCGCAAGAGCCCCTGCGGGCCATGCTGGATTAGCTCTTTGTATGTAAAAAAGAGACATTGAACATTTTCCGGCAATCCTGGTTAGGATTGATGCCGCGCTATTTCTTCGACTTGTCCAGCAATGGAGAGACCTTCCCAGACCCTGAAGGTTCAGAGCTTCCGAACCTGGAATCTGCGGAGGACGAGGCAGCAAAAACGCTGCTTGAAATCGCAAGAGAAAAGCTGCCCGATGGCACCTATCACGAGGCTGGCATTCAAGTCCGCGATGAAGCAGGCAACCAGCTAGCCCAGATCGTGGTCAAATTCGAACTGAACCGCATAGTCCGCATCAGACAATGAATCGATGGGAACCTGATCGTCTTCACCTTGGTCACTCGAGCCACTTGTCCGATCACCCGCTCAGAAATTTCCATCAAACATTCTGGTCTACCATTCCAGACGAAATCGCCGAGAGAACAAAGCAGAGGTCAGATGCGGCCTGCAGCTACCTTCGAAAGCTGCTTAGTCTATCATTAAAACGAACGCTGACGGATGAGCAAAAGTTGCTTAGGGGGCTTAAGGGGCGGCAAGGGCGGCAAGGAGTGACCCTTATGCCAAATCACTGGTTCTCCCCTCCGGTTCCTGTCGGGACTGAGTCTCCAAGCATGACGAACCACGTCAACAACGCCGATGCAGCGGCTAAGGAACTCCTGAAGTGGACCAAACGTGGCCCTCAGTGGAATCTCGCGGTGCACGTCTGCGTCGCTGTGCTTGCCGACGAGATGGAGCCTGAGGAGGCCCGCAAGGCATTCCTGGCTGCCGCCAAGGAGCAGGGGATATTAGTCCCTCCATAAGGCGGGCCCGCCACTCGTGAGAAAGCCGGCGGACCCAACAGCGGCTGCATCCACGAAGAATTGACCGCTGCGATTTCTGAACTACCGAGGACCTGCGTTGTTCCACTATCGCGGACTACCACTGGGTTGGTCGGCAGGCTCGTCCCGCCCTACATTTCCCTCATTGCAACCCATTGGTTCGTCCCTCCGGTGTTCGTAAGGACTGAAGCCGGTGATCGGCGTAGCTGCAACAATGCGAGGGCAGCCCTTGAGCAGCTCAAGACGTGGACCCGGCGAGGACCTCGCTGGCACAAGGCTGTGACCCTCTGCCTGTCGGCTGTGGAGGGCGATCCGATTGACCCTCACGTGATCCGAAAGGCATTTGAGGCTGCCGCTAAGGAGGCCAAAATGTACCTCTCCCCTGAGAATTAGGTACACGGTCAAGGGAGCGCGGGTGGATATAGTGGCAGCCGCCGAAGGGCTGCCCGTGCGGTTATGCTGGCTGACATGAACGCGCTCTGGTGACTATCGTCCCACTGAAGGGAAACCATGCTCGGGCTCATTTGTGGCCTGTTTCCTCGGGACGTTCGCCGCAATGGGTCGCGCCTAGGCACGCGCGTCCTATGGCAGCTCGGCCGTGGAAATGCCGCCTTGCAAGCCTTCGGCTCGCCCATGGCGTGCGTGGCATAGATCAGGCAGCGAATAGCGTGGCGCGGCGACGACCAAAGTAATCGGCCCCAAGCGTCGCCACCAAATCGGCGACTTGCAGAACAATGAGTACTGTGATGGCGGTTTTCATGGTCTTCCCCCCGGGCCGGCGCGGCCCCAGATTCAGTGCATCAATCCCACGATATGCCCGCCACCGCCACTGGCACCCCCTACGTATACGCGCGGAGCTATGATTATGGGACGGAAGGCGACCCGAGCAGCAGGACGTGAAGGAAACGAAGGGGGCACGGGGGGCGTAAGTTGAACATCAACCGCGAGCAATCGGCCTTCATGTTCTCCATTGTATGGCTTAGACTCGCCGCATGGGACTATTGACTTTCAGCATCAACGTCACCCTGGACGGCTGCGTCGACCACCAGGAGGGAATTGCCGACGACGAGACGCACGCCTTCTTCACCCGCCTTATGGATGAGGGCGGAGCAATGCTGTGGGGTCGCGTCACCTACGAGATGATGGAGAGCTACTGGCCGGCAGTCGCCCGCGGCGACGAGGAGGCGCCGCCGGCGATACGCGAGTGGGCGGTCAAGCTGGAGGCCAAGCCGAAGTACGTAGTGTCATCGACGCGAAAGGCCTTCCCGTGGACCAACAGCCACCACATCGGCGGCGAACTGCGCACGGGCGTGCAGAGGCTCAAGGACGCGACCCCGGCCGGCGTGCTCCTCGGTAGCGGCAAGCTCGCGACCGAGCTGGACCGGCTGGATCTAATCGACGAGTACAAGCTCCTCGTGCACCCGAGAATCGCGGGCCACGGCCCGACCCTCTACCAAAGCGGGCTGCCCAGCACGCGACGGCTCGAGCTGATCTCGGCCAAGCCGCTCCGCAGCGGCGCGGTCGCCATGCATTACCGGCGCGCGCGCTGACTCGGAGCAGGCTCAACGCGCCCAGCTCGGGGGCTTGCGCGTCGCAGGAGCGCCGCCGATTCACAGTCGGCTTTGGTCGCCTGGCGTCCTGGATGAGAACAGATGCACCCAAGCGCAAGAAGCCCCTGCGGGACATGGTGGACTAGTATGGAAACGGGCCTTTGCTCTCGCAGCAAACATGAGGCACCGCTCCTGTGCCGCGACGGCAGCGCGTAGGCTTTGGCGCCGGCCACTTTCAGCCCCCTCGTTCAAAAGTTGGCTTCCAGCCGCGATTGCGCGCACGCTGCTGGCCTTCGTAGTCAGGAATGCATGTGAAGAACACCGGCCGGCGGTCACGGCCGGCAGCCCTGCAATCTGAGCAAACAAAAGCCCGACTAGGTCGTTACGCATTGAGCCGTGGTCACGGCCGAGCCTGTCACTCAGCGCCGGATATCGAGCCTCGTCGATTTGCAGCACATCGGATGGCCGCAATTGACATACGCCGTCTCGCGGGCGGCCAGAGTGTCGGCAAGTGTTTTCTGAGGCATGCATGGCGATCTGTTGAAGGTGTCGCCGCACCGAATTTCACTGTCCGGTCTGTCGGCCGGATGCTAGTCGCTTCAGGGCATTTCCACCATGCCGCCTTCACGATGCAGCATGGCGTCGAAAATGACGTCGAAAACGTTCCCGACCTCCTCTTCGATCTCATGTGCCTTGATGCCGCTCTCCTCAGCCGCTTTGAGAGCCTGGTCGGCAAGATCCCTAATGGCGAACGGATCGTTTGACCTTGCGTTAGGCAGATGCTCTGCCATCCATTTGTCGAAGAAGTTGATGCCGCGTGTGCTCATCCAGCCATAAGCTGGCGAATGGGATTAAGTTCCTTCTTCCCGAAAATCCTGCAGCGAGGCGTGCCAAAGGTCCTCCTCGCCCCTGAGACAGGTGTACGCCCTCGGCAAAGTTGCCGCGCAATCCGGGGCAGTCTTCGGTTATGTTTCCCTTTGACCCAACCCGGGTCGCGAGATCGACTGCCCGGAATTCAATGGAACTCCCCGCCCGCCTTGAGACAAACTTGCAAAACTGCGGCTCTTGCGGATGGATGATATGAGGTCGTCGACTCGGTCCACCGGCTCGGCCACCGGCTTTCTCGCATGCGATCGAGCCTCCAGCCGGTTGTCATAAATGCGCTTCAGCAAATCGCAGGCCACTTTGGCGCGCTGCCATGTCCGACCGACAAGTGAGCAGCCTCCTAAGCTTGCCGGGGCATTGTCGACCTCATCCCACACCATCCACGTGCCGGACGGCTCGGGGTGACAACGGAATCTAGATTGATCGTCTTCCATAGACGACTAACGAGAAAGCCACCTCTAGGTTCGATGTAAGGCGATAACGTGGTTAACGTGGCGCCGACCTTTTCTTCTACCCCTGGCTGCTTTCGGCTTTTCTTTGTTCCCGGTCCGCCGAGCGAACTCTTGGTCGGGGTTGCTTCTGACCTGCCACTGAATTTTCATCCGGCTGCAGTTAGAGCCTCGGCGGGTTTTACGCCGTATGGCGCGGGTTGAGCAACGGGTGATCGGCGGAGCTGGTCGGG
>NZ_JAMYLH010000064.1:0-9636 GCF_040317925.1 Mesorhizobium sp. M1348
GCGATGATCTGCTCTTCCGTAAACCGCTTTCTCTTCATCAGTCCGTCCTTCAATCGAGGCCGGACTCTAATCTCAGATGGAGGAAATTACCCGTGGCAGGTCACCAGGGCGGCGGTCGAAATATCGCTGAGGGAATGTCGCCGCTCAAGCTCTTCGAATATATGGCGCACGGCAAACCCATAGTATCCTCCGACCTGCCAGCTATCCGTAAGTCTTGAGGGATAGCGTCAACAACGTTCTGGTGTCGCCGGACAACCCGTCTGACTGGGTCAAGGCCCATCAGCGGCTGCGTGAAAACGAGGTGTTTCGGGATCAGATTGGCCTACAGGCGAAGGCGGACTTTCTGGCCAAGTATAGCCGCATCGCAGGCGCAACCAACATCCTAAAGGAAATCGAGAACCGGATGTCGTCGAGCCGAAGCTTATAGGCTGCACAGTTTTTCTTATTGAAGGCGGCCGCGCCGTCAGCAGGTTTTCCTAATCCACTTCCCGCGCCAGAAGAAATCATGCGCTCATAAAGATCCGGCGACTGAACCGGCGCGAACCCGAATTTTGGGGCTCTATATACTCACTGGCGCGGGATCGCTCGAGCATCAAAATCAAAACTATCAGTTCAATCCCGGACGATGGATTGCCTATCCATGCCGCTTCTGAGGCTGAGAAGCTGCTATACATCAATAGACATTACGATCCGAAAGCACCAGTACAGCGGTTGTCCAAATTATCTTAAGATCGAGCTGCACGCTCCAGGACTGTATGTACCAGAGGTCATGCTCTACGCGTTTTTCCATCCTCCACAGCTCCTTCGTTTCCCCTCGAAAGCCATTGATCTGAGCCCAGCCTGTCAAACCGGGTTTTACACGATGGCGATAAGCATAGCACGCAATAATCGTACTATAGGTATCGTCATGAGCGACGGCGTGGGGTCGCGGCCCCACGAGGGACATTTCCCCCCGAAGCACATTGAATAACTGCGGCAGCTCGTCGATATTTGACTGGCGCAATATTCGGCCAAGTCGGGTAACCCGCGCATCATTACGCTGAGCCTGGCGAATTTCCGCGCCGTTCTCCTGCACGGTCATTGATCGGAACTTGTAAATATTGAATGGCTTACCACAAAAACCCCGCCGCGTCTGCCGGAACAGCACTGGGCGACCGCTCTCCAGCGCGATGGCACACGCGACTACGGCCATCAACGGAAACAGGAACAGCAGTAGCAGTGATGCAAAGGCAACGTCGAATAACCGCTTCAGCAGGCGTTCGGCAGGCCTCAAAGGCGCGCGCTGGACTTCGAAGGCTCGCTGCCAGCCGGTGTGAAGCGGGCATCCGGCCAGAATCTTATCTATGTAGGCATCGGCGAAAAGATAGATCGGCAGCGGGAGGCGGGACATTTCGTCCAGGATGCCTGCGATCAACTTCCGCTGATCCCAAGAGCAAAAGAGATAAACTGCCCCATACGGGTCACTACGGAACGCAGCCTGCGCAGCTGCGACGGCGGCTTGCACCGATCGTGCTGCGATCGTGCCATCATGGTTCTCGATGTTCGAAACGCCGCAAACCGCGATGCCCTGTTGCCCGAGCTTGCCGATTATCCCCTTTTCCATTCCAGGACCGCCAGCGTAAAACAGATAAACTGTGCGCAGGACGAGCTTCTCGGCGGCCAGAAGCCGTTTCAGCACACGCGCTAGAACCACGTGGCCAGGCAGCAGGGTTGGGAATCCGACCGCAAACGCCAGCGTCAAGGAACCGCGGGAGAACGTCGACGTCGTCTTCGTGAGAAAGGCGAGCCAGAGAATTGAAAAGAAAACGAATAGCCACCCGGTGAAGAGTGTTTTGATCACGCGGTGATCGTCCAGGATGCCACTGATGGTGTAGGCGCCTCTGGCCCCCATGAATGCGACAAGCAATAGGCCGGCGGTAACACTTAGATAAATCGTCTCCCAAATATCTGGCGGGCTCACGCCGACGTACCTATGATAGACGTCATTTGACGCAAGAAGTATTGTCTCTCCGAGGAGGAAATCAGCAGTTGCAAGAAACACGCAAACTGCTCCCACAGGAAGCCGTAGCGGTTCTACGCTCCGCTTCAAGAACGCACGCGACGCCTGGGTTGGTGCATGCCGCATGGAGACAAGCCCCCGAATCCTGTTGTATCCCTTCTCCTTCTTGGGGCATGGCACACGCCGTCCCATAGAAGGGGGTTATCCCAACGGCTTTCAGTCGATCACATTTGATTTAAACTCTCTCAGAGACAGGGTCGCTGTTACCCCGGGCACATAGGAGTGACTATTTTATGCTATCCTAATATGGTAACACTTCTGTCTGAGCGCTCTTGCGCGAGAACGGCCCGAAATCGGACTCGTTCTAAGAGTTAGTCAAGGCAACGCTTTAAGGGACCGGGGCGCTTTACCCTATCAGGGGGGCAGTAGCCATGGCAGAGTGCGGCGCTGAGGTTCGGGTCAAACAGCTCGATAAAATACGCTTATTTCAGCAATTTGACCAAGATATTCTTAGTGAACTGGCGAAAGTCGCCGTTCTGCGAAGGGTTCCGAAGAATAAAATCTTAACTCGCCTTGGCGACGTGCCAATTTATATTTACTACATAATTCAAGGAAAAATTCGGCTTAGTGCTCCCCTCTCGGACGGACGAGAATTCATCTTTGCAGATCTTGGTCCCGGTGACACTTTCGACCTGACTAGATTGTTCATCACGCGAAGAAGTAACATGAATGCTGAGTCAGTTGCGGACAGCGACTTGCTGCAAATCGAAGTAGCTTTCATGGTTAGGGTCTTCGACAAACACCCCGATCTCGCATTAAAGGTGATCCCGTACTTGTGCGAAGCAACCCACGACGCGCAGGAGCGAGTGATCCACAGTGCGGCCAGTGCCCTATCCACTCGATTGGCGAGCACGCTCTTGCGATTGACAGAGAGGCCGCACAGCACGGCTACCGTGGATAGAGCTCTGAGTATCCACATTTCGCAGACCGACCTCGCGGCAATGGTCCCGGCTTCTCGAGCGAAAGTGAATCGTTGCCTGAGAGAATGGGAACGGCGGTATATGACGCGATACGACCATGGCTCGCTGACGATCCTCAATCGCGCCGCGTTAGAGTCTGTTGCTCTTGGCGAGATCGCCTTTGATCGTTCAATGATGCATATCCCACGTGCTCGAGCATCTCCGTGGCATGCTCCGGGGAGACAATGAAACCGGAAGTGGTGCCGGTCGTCCTCGCATCCCTCGGTAAAGTCCTTCTCGTCGGCGTCGTAAGTCGCCGCACCGGACATATGCGCCTTCTCACCGGCGTCAGCGCCAATGAGACAGAATTGGGCTAATTGAGAGCGGAGGGTTTCTGAGTCATCGTAGCCTTTCAAAGGCGCAGAAGGTTTTCGCGAATGGATTCCGCCGGCCAGTCGCGCATGGGCCGGCTGCACGGGGACCGTCGCGACAAACTCGAAATCAGCCCGAACCCTGTGGGCCGGCCGTCGGCCTAGCGCGGTGGCGCCGGCACCGCCCTGGTCGGCGACGCGGCGACAATGGCGGAGCGGATCGACGAATACCGCGCATTGGGATCGATACCTTCATCCTGCCCGACTATCCGCATCTGGAGGAAGCCTATCGCTTCGGCGAACTGGTGCTGCCGCTTTTGCCGCTCGATCACGAGGTTTCGACGCGGCCAACGGCCGTTGAACTGGGGCCGTTCGGCGAGACGTGGCTGGCGACCATCGGCCGTCGGCGCTGCGCACGAGCCAGTCTCGGGCGTGCGTCGTCTGCTTCCAGCGTCGTGATGAGGGGAGCGGGGCCTTAAGACTACCGGTAACAAGATGCGGCTCAGTTTTTTCAGATCACTACGATCAGTGAATGTCAGTATCGATGGTTGCGCGTCCCTGATTTGAACCTGCGCCGGCCAAGAGCCGATAACTATCAGGCAGCACGTTTGATGGTCCTCTTGCTCAGCTTTACGACGAAAGCGTTCCTATAGCGCGACAATCTGGGAGAGACCTCTCATCCTGATCGCCGCGCCGCACGTTCCCCTTCTTCATGGCTACCGTTTTCCGGCATGTAGTTCCAAGTGGGGCCGCCAGACGGGTACGCAGGGTTAATCCTGCGTGATCAAGATAGGTCGAGATGAATGTGCACCAGCCTCACGGTTGATCGCGACATTTCGCGAACCCGTCTGCTCGCAATCGCATTGCGCGTGTCTGCTTTCCGGTGCAGGGCCAATGTTCGTACACGGCGTAATCCCGCCGTGTGCATGTCTTTTCACGATGCCGCCGCCGAATCTAGGATGAGGGCTTTGCAGGCCTAGGCGAGGGCAGGGCGCTACGCTAACTTATACCAACGGCCCTCACAAATGACCTGAATGTGCCCACTTCCGTATTCCGATTGAGGTGATTGCGTCGGGCTTTGCGGCAAGCCTTTTCCATGCGTCGCAGGCAGCGTCGATGATGTCGTCATATGTGTCGAAGACGCGGTTGGAGAGGAAATTGGCGCGCAGATATTGCCAGACCTGCTCGACCGGATTGAGCTCCGGAGAGCGCGATGGCAGCAGGATCGGCGTGATGTTCTTTGGCCAGACGAGATTGCCGGTGGTGTGCCATCCGGCTCGGTCCAGCAGCAGCACGGCTTGAGCGACATCGCGGTGGAGGGAATGCCAGACCGCTCGTTGTCGGATTTGTTCAAGAGCTCGCGCGCCGTTGAGGCGACGACGGGATGCGGGCCGATCTCTCCGAGATGCGGCGTCGTCATCATCGCTGCCAGAGTGGTCTCGATCGGCCGCTTTGGGTCTGATAGGAATCCCGCGACGCCGGCCAGCGTCTTGTCGGGCTCGGAGTAGAGTACGTGCAGGATCGCCCGACGAGCAGCGAGTGGCTGGTCTTCTCCCAGTAATTGCGCTTTTCGAGCGGGCCTTCGGGATCGACCAGCACGTCGGCGACATTCTGGACGTCACGCACCTCCCACTCGCCGCGGCGCACTTCGAGAAGCGGGTTGTAGGCGGAGGACTTCCTGTTCGTGGGATCGAACAGCAGCACCCGCCCGTGCCTGGCGTGCCTGGCGCGAAATCCTCCCGTGAGCTGCCAGTTCTCACCCTTGATATCGTGCACGATGGCCGAGCCCGACCAGGTGAGAAGCGATGGCACGACGAGGCCGACGCCTTTGCCGCTTCTCGTTGGCGCGAAGCACAGGACATGTTCCGGCCCGTCGTGACGGAGATAATCGCGATCGAACATGCCGAGTACCACGCCGTCAGCGCCGAGCAGACCGGCGGACTTGACCTCATTCGGTTTCGCCCAGCGCGCCGATCCGTATGTCTCGACGTTCTTCGCCTCGCGCGCCCGCCAGACCGAGATGCCGATCGCCACGGCGATGGAGATGAAGCCGCCAGAGGCGGCGATGAATGCGCCCTCGACGAAGATCGGTGGCGCATAGCTGGCAAAGGTCCTCAGCGGTTCAAATCGGGACTAGCCCTTGCGAGCCGTCGCCAACTAGCGGGGCTCCTTCCACCTCGGCAGGTCATTTCAGGTCGCGACAGCCTAACGCTGAACGCGCGCGCAAGTGCAGTTCTCTCGGTGGCTGCTCTCCACAAGTACCCTATAGACTCGGCCGCGGGCGGGGATCGTTTCCGTGCGTGTCTTGCGCATTCAGCGTGGTTGAGACACCGTGGCAGCGGGGACGGCGGTGGTACGACCTGCTTTAGTGAGGGAATAGATGAACAAGCCCCGCATTTTCCTTGGCTCGCCGGGAGCGCAGATGAAGCTGGTGCAGGCGCTGACGCCCGGCCTCGAAGACGTCGCGCATGTCGATCCCTGGACGACATCCTTCAATCCGGGCACGACCACGCTGACCGTCTCCTCGAGCTTACGCGTGAAGTGGACTTCGCGGCGTTCGTGTTCGCCCGCGACGACTGGACGACGGCCAGCCTGCCCGCTTCCCCTCCCGCTGGTTCCGGCCAGGCTTCTCCGCGCGACAATGTCGTCTTCGAAGCCGGTCTTTTCAGCAGCGTCCTCGGCTTGCGCCGAACTTTCATACTGCATGCGAGCGGTTCGAAGCTTCCGACCGATCTCCTCGGATTGACGTGCGTACGATATGGCGAAGCGACAAACGCTGCCGAGATGCGGACCATCAACCAGAAGCTTCGAAAGGCCATCGAGAGCGAGGGCCGCCTCGCACGCATTGAGGGCCTGTGGTGGCAATTCTCCCTCTCGGCGCGCGGCCCGCGAGAGCCTTCCGCCGTAAGGCCTCCTGCGCATCTCGCGAGCCCTCGACGGTACGCTGGAGCTGCGTGGCCGCTCATGGCAGGAGGACGGCACTCTGTCCGCCAGATACTGGAGCGAAGCCCTGAAGGAGAGGAAGGAGCCTGCCGGCGTTTTCTACTACTGGAACGGAGAACGGCCCCGCGACCCTAATGCACCGCAAAATTGTACGGTACGGGAGAGATCCTGCTGGAGTCCGTCGATCGCGCCGCCGGGTATTTTACGACCCGTTCGGATGGCCCCGAGGGCGTGAACGCGCGGACGTCCGGTGTCTACCTGCGCGCCGATCCGGCGGATTTGGCCATCCTGGACGGAAACGACGATCGCCAGCGCGCGGAGTTGATCGCAGAGCGGCTGGCGCGCTGGAAGTCGATCGCGATCGCCTGAAATCAGGCGTTCGGCATCTCCTTCGCCCACCACGGGACAAGCCACCAGCGGCCTTGCCGGAGCTTATGGGCGCTGTTCTCGCTAGCTGTCACGAACGGGCACTGGATCGGTCGGAGCGACGTTGTAGGATAACATCACACGATATCCCTGCTGCCAAAGAGATCCAACACAGTTTATGACGCAGTAGAGCTAGTGCATCGCTCGAAAAAGTGATCACCGGTTTTTCGAACAAAGCGATGCGCAAACAAGAAGCTACAGTGGTGTCGCGTGATCTCGTTCACGGTACACGACTCAGGCGTGTTTTGAGACCGTAATCGATCTTCGGGGTGCTTTAGCGAGCCATGCATGGGCAGCTGCTTTGGGGCTGTTGAGTATCCAGTTCCTCCAGCGCGTCGAGACCGATACGGAACCACGACTTCTCCAGTCTACCGTGGCTTTTGCGCGGTATGGCCTTCATGCCATGGGTCTGGGTGGCGCATCGATAGGCCCATGTGATGGCGAGCATGACGACGACGATGAGGCTTGCGAGCTTCTCGGGATTGGTGATGTGGGTGTCCTCGAGATTGAGGCCTCGTGTCTTGGTATCACCGAACAGGCATTCGATACCCCACCGCTTTCGGTAGTCGTTGAGGGGCTGCTTCGGATCGGGGCGATTGGTGGCCACGATCAGCCATTCGCCGTTGCCAAGGCGTTTGGCGGCAAGACGAAGAGGCTCGCGCGTGGCGCCTACTGTGCCGTTGATGTGCCCGACGAGGGTTGCGCATCGGGCCCGCCTGCGCCGCAAGAGCGTGGCGAGCGACCATGCGCGACCGTCCTCGAGGGTAACGGTCATGTCGACCTTCACCCGGATGGCAAAGGGGATATTGTTTTCGTTGAGGAAATCCATACATTCGGCGCCGATGAACTCACGGTCGGCGAGCAGGCAGCGGATGGAGGCAGCAGGAAACAGGCTAAGATAACGGCGCGGCAGTGCGATGCGGTGACCCGTGTCGGAGTTGGCCTGATGCGGTAGCAAGGCAAACAGCAGCGGCACCCGGAAGTGCCTTGTGACGATCGCCAACATCAGGATGTTGATGTCGCGCGATCCAAGCTTCCAGTTGGTGCGATCGAGCGCCAGATACTTTGGTCGCTCCAGGTTGAGCATGTGCACTACGAGCCGCGCCGCCACGGCCTGGTCGAGCCGGACGAACTGGAAGAACCGCTGTAGCCGCCGATATTTCGAGGCATGGCACGCCGGGCCGCACAGATGCACGGCCAGATGCGAAAGGTTGACGCTGCGAGACTGGGCAAGCCCGGCGATCAGCGCTGCAAGCGTCACAAGCCGGCTCTTGCTCAATGCAAAGTGCCAACCTAACGTCTCGATGAGAGCGGAATGAATCAGTGGCATGGGCGAAGATCCTTTTGCTGAGGAATCCCGTTCTCACCCTGACTGTCGTGTACCGTGAGATCTCGTTTTCACGCGCACCGCCGTAGGCGCCGGATCAGATCACGAAAAAATCGTCGGCCAGCAGCGTCGGCCTGTTCGTCAGCGTCGCGAGCTGTGTCACGCCGCCTGCGACGTTTCCGTTGGAATCATAAAACAACGCACCCGTAACCTTGTCATAGACGATGTGGTCGTCGGCGTCGTGCGCCCTAGTTCCAGCGAAGAAATACCTTGGCTCGAGGGCTCCGGTGGCTCCAAGCCCCTGCATGCCGCATTGAAGGGCGCGTGCGAAATCGGCTTCACGGTTTTGTCGATCAGCATTTCGCTCGTCGCGGTGTTCATCCCGCTCTTGCTGATGGGCGGCATTGTCGGCCGTCTGTTCCAAGAGTTCGCCACCACGGTAAGTGACGAACTGTATCTGGGGAGCGTCCTCGATACCGCTACAGTCCATGCCAGCACATCTGCACTTAACGAAAGAGGCTGGCGGGGTGCTGGTTGTCCACTTGGTCCTTGTTCGTCACAGCAGCGCCTCGCGCGATGTCGCTTCCCCGTCGGTTCTTCAGGTCACGTAGAAGGAGGCTGCCGAGAGAGATGGGGGGAAAAGCGTGGCGAACTGTGTTTGAGCTGTGCCGCCGATCCCGTCGCTGTCGAAAGAGAGCGCCCCGGTTGCACTATTGTAGATGATATGATCGGAACTGTCGTGCGCTGCCGTCCCGGCATAGAAAGCAGCCTGGGAAAGCGCCCCAACCGGAAGCCCTTTGAAAATGCCATCGTCGAGGTGGATCTTGTCCTGCGAGGAGTTGAAGTCGGTAATCCTGTCGACATTGCCGCTGCTAAGGGTGCTATTGAAGACGAAAGTGTCGTTGCCGCCAAAGCCGGTCAGCGTATCGGCGCCACCGCCGCCGTTGATCACGTTGGCGCCGGCATTGCCCTGGATGGTTTGGGCGAACGCATTGCCGGTGAGGTTGATTGCCGTCGTGCCGGACGCGTTGGTGGTGGCAAGAAGTTCAATCTCCGAGCCGGCCGAAAGCGCATAGCTCACAGAGGTCCACACCCTGTCGTGACCGCCGCCCGAAGCCTCGTTTACCTTGTCGCCGGCATTGTCGACATAGTAGGTGTCGTTGCCGCCATAGCCGGTCATCGTATCGGCGCCGCCGCCGCCGTTGATCACGTTGGCGCCGGCATTGCCCTGGATGGTTTGGGCGAACGCATTGCCGGTGAGGTTGATTGCCGTCATGCCGGACGCGTTCATGGTGGTGAGAATCTCGACCTGAGAGCCGGCGGAAAGCGCATAGCTCACTGAAGCGAAAACCCTGTCGGTGCCGCCGCCCGAAGCCTCGTTTACCTTGTCGCCGGCATTGTCGACATAGTAGGTGTCGTTGCCGCCATAGCCGGTCATCGTATCGGCGCCGCCGCGGCCGTTGATCACGTTGGCGCCGGCATTGCCCTGGATGGTTTGGGCGAGCTCGTTGCCGGTGAGGTTGATTGCCGTCGTGCCGGACGCGTTGGTGGTGGCAAGAAGTTCAATCTCCGAGCCGGCCGAAAGCGCATAGCTCACAGAGGTCCACACCC
>NZ_JAMYLH010000065.1:0-9444 GCF_040317925.1 Mesorhizobium sp. M1348
TCCCATGCTTGCGCGCCAGGTCGCCCGCCTTCGCCCCCGCTTCGTGCTCACGCAGAACCGCGATGATCTGCTCTTCCGTAAACCGCTTTCTCTTCATCAGTCCTCCTTCAATCGAGGCCGGACTCTAATCTCAGATGGAGGAAATTACCCGTGGCAGGTCAGTCGCAGATGCCAGGGTATGGTCGACTTTTCCTCACAATTCGATCCATGCTCGACCAGGTGCGGGCATGGCTTCGGGCTTTGGCTTGAATTTGTCGATCCGGCAATGCGGCAGGACCCCGAGATGAAGGCGTTTACACTCCTGCCGTACGATGATCGGGGGCCTTGCGGTGATGCAATCTGCGAGACGGACGACTACGCGGAAGTTGCCGGCGTGTACACCCCTGCAGCTTGCCGCTGCCGGACGCCTTACAGCGCGAAAGAATTTTGACCGCCTGATTGAGGCCATCCGAAGGCTCCAAGACCGCGGAATTTCGGCAAACCTCGATCTTTTACAGCGACGGCCCGGAACGGCAGGCTCTTTCGTGCAAGGCGGGCGAGCTCGGTGTTGGCCGGTCTTGGATCCTGACAGCAACCCCGAGCAATACGAATTCGCTCTCGACTACGTCCTTGATCTTGAGCAAGTTCTTCGGTGGCCCGCTCCGATACCAGCATATGCCGCCAATTCAGCGTCTCACACTTGAAAGTTAATTCGTTGAGACCTCACGGTGGTGCTACTTGTCATGCCGTAAATCAGCAGGAGCGCGCGCGGTGACAGCCGTATGAAACCTTCCAGTCCTACATGCCTTTAAGAAAGCCGCAGCTTTACGAAGGGCCGAGTCCTTCGGAAAGAGCACACCGAGCCTTCCACCTTCAGAACCCGGAAGCATGCGGGCCGCAATCACCTCAAAGCCAAGCACCGTAAGCAGATTGCCCAAGGTGAGCGGGGTCCAAGAATGCAGATGCATGTGGGGATTGTTTGACCATGAGCGATGCTGCGGGGCAATGATCGGCATCTCGCACGGTACGAATACCTTCATTTCGCCAGAGGGCTTTAGGACGCGCAACATTTCCAGGAGCACCGTCGACGGGCTGTCAACATGCTCGAGAGCGTGATAGCTAATGATTTTGTCTATCGTGCCGGACGGGATATCCGCAAGTGAGCCAACAACAAGGTCCAAACGCGCAGACGCTTCCTTAACAGCGGTCTCGTTGATCTCTACGCCAATTCGCTTCACCGCTGGCAAGCACGAGAGGATACCGCCTGTGCCACAGCCGAAATCCAGAACGACGTCCGCGTGGCTGCTGAAACCCTCGAAAAGCCTTGCTCTAGACTTCTGGACGGTATCTGTTCGGTAACTGCTCCGCTGCTCAAAATACCGCGCGCCTTTTAGACGTGTATAGAGCGTATCGGATCTTGAATGCATCTACTAACACTCCACGGATCAATAGCATACGGTGAAACTGGCTGGGAGTCCAAGCGCCTTCGGGCAGGCCTTGCGAAAGCGCGCTCTGGAGCGCGCGCAGAATAACGGCCTGTCTGTTCCGGGCCGGGATGATAACCGCGATGTTCATGCTGTTCTAGTCTCATCATCCGCCCGAGACGGAGCCACGCTTGTGGCACCTTGCCTCGTGGTAGTAGGTGGAGTAGCGCGGGTAGAGGGAGCGCCCTCCGTTGCTCTTGCAAAGCCAGATCCAGCACATCTCCAACCAAGTCGACGTGGGGCTGTTCCACCGTCCGGAAGTGGGCGGTCGAGGAGCCGATATTCAGGCAGGGATTCATTGCTTCGCTCGGAAGCGAAGCCAAGATCGTCTGAACGTGCTTGGCTTCATTCGGACGCATCGGCGAGCATGCCCCATCCGCTAGTTACAGTGTGCGAGGGTCTGTCGCCACAGGCCCGCATCGTTATCACCGTTCGCCTCGTCGTTTGCTCCATTCTGTGCGAATTCAGGGGCCCGGGCTGCTCCACCGGACCTCGTACAGGGTCTCCATGACGCCGGAGCCGTACCTGTTGAAGTCCTTCAGGTCCTCGCTCGTCAGTCGCTCGATCGCAGCAGCGTTTATGTTCTCGGCCAGGAGTGACGCCCAGTAGCTTTTGTCCACTATGCGCATGGTGCGACTTGCAGACGCGGCGGCCTCCTGACCGGGCCCATAGCCCTTTGGCTTGTGAATATAGGCGTCCTCACGGGGCCGCGGCAGCGCCAGGCGCCCGTACAGGCGATCCAGAAAGCGGAGAGGATGGGCAACCATATCCTCGAACCTGACAAGCAAGTAGTTGTCTCTGGCAGCCTGTTCCTCAAGCATCTTGCCGGCAATGTGGCTGTAGACTCGACCCGCCATCATGGCCGGCACCCCTCGGCGCTTCCATGAATCGCAAAGGCCGTACCCGTTCCTCACCAGCCCGACGAAGATCGTCTCTTCGAACTGCTTCTCGATTTCAGAGTTCAGGAAGATGTCGTACTCAGTCACCTTGAAGAGGACGTGGCGCGCGAGCGCGAGATCGAGCCCCCTTTCCTTCCGCAGCTGGTAGTCAGCGGCGATCGACGCTTGGATGCTTCTTTCCAGACGCTTCTGAAATCGCTTCGCGTAGAACACTGACCTGGAGGCAAGCTTGCCCGCTTGGACTCCCAGACGCCGATAGACCTTTGGAGGAAGATTCCAGCCGCCGTTGTAGTAGAACTGCCAAAACTCATCGAAGGTCATGAGGACGCCGGGCGAAGAGCCGATCATATTCGCCAGAATGTTCGACCCGCCGCGGCCGAAGGAATTTATGACAATGGCTCGATCCATTCTGGGGTCCAGGGATTGCGGTTCGGTGCGCTATTTGAACTGTCTGAGTGTATTGGGCGATAGTATTTCCTAACCCTCGCGTCGTAAAGGCTCGTGTCACTGTACCTGTAGCGCGCGTGTTTTTGGTTATCGACCATCGTCAGGAGCGTACCACACGAAAACGCATGGGAAATCCGATTTCCGAAGGAGGTACTAGGACGGGCGGAGTCCATCACATTGAACTCGCGGGAGACGACCGGAACCAAGTGGGTTCCGGCGCGCGGATAGATCTTCGGAGCAAGCTGGGCCCCTTGTAGCAGAATTGCCAGAACTTGTCTGCGGCCATCTTACGTCGAGAGAGAGGCAGCGATCATGTTGACCGTATGTTCGAGCCCCCTCGACCGAACGAATGACGATAACGGCTCGTTCCATAAGTACCTCGATGCTCGCAGACCACTCCGTTTCGAAGGATTCTGTTGCCCTTCGGCGCGCCGCAGGGCGTCATTGAAAAGCCAAACTAAAGCGGCGAATTGTTTTGCGAGGAGAAGCGCAATAATCGGTAACGGGCGTCCTGGTGCAGCCTTAGCTCGAAACCAGCGGATATTGGCGCGACGTGAGATAGGTAAGGCACACGATAATGACCCACCGCATTTCTCGCCGGGATCTGGCACGGGCCGCATGCGCCGCCCTTGTGCTGACGGCATCCGGTCGCCCAGGACGGGATGCTCGCGCCGCCGGTCCAGCGCAAGGCTCGCAACCGAAAGCTCACTCCTGGCATCCTGGTCTGTTCCCGGAAATGATCGTGAAATCTTGGTTTCAGGAGGACCTGGCCGAAGGCGAAGTCTCCTCGTGGCAATCCGGCGGTGTGAAGCCGGTGGCTGCGGTGCAAGCCGAGCCCACCCTGCGCCCGACAAAGCTTCCGAATAACGGCGGCGTCCTCTTCAAAAAGGACACGAAACAGGCGTTGACTTGGCCCGTCGATAACGATGCCCCGTACCTTCACCGCTGGTGGTTCGTGATCGCCCGGTGCAATTCGGCAGTCAACGCCGATGCGAATAACGTTTCCGTTCTTTGCGTCAATGGAGCGGAGGGTGGCCCGCTGCATCGCCAGCCGCAGGTCTGTTTCAAGCCCTCGGCAGGCACATTCGTTTCGCGGCTCCATGACGGCAAGCTCAAGAGCGAGGAAGGGCAATGCTCGAAGGATTTTGGCGACTGGAATGTCATGGTCGGGTACCGCCGCGGATTCGTGATGCAGGCCGTGGTGAATGGGGTCAAGACGGCCGGCCAGACGATTTATGCTTTGGCACCCAACCGGATGAAATCGCAGAGCTTCATGGGCGATGTGAACAATCCGATGAGGGCCGAAGTCGCGATCGACTGTGTCATCATTGGACAAGGTGAACTAAATGACTCGCAGATCGACAAGCTGATCGGATGGGGGATGTGGCGCGTCGGCCGGCAATCCGCCCTGCCCGACGATCACCCCTATCGCCAGAGCCCTCCTTCAGCCGTGGATGCGAACGACAAACCGGCACGTTATGAGTTCGATTCAGCCTCGTGGGCGTCCTGGGCAGCCATTGGCAATGAGCGATACGCTCATCGTGGTGAGGCGGCGCCCCCGATCCGCGGTTATTCAACGGTCTTTCTTGACGACTTCGATTCCGGAACGATTGTCGATGATTACAAGGGCGCTCAAGGCAGCATCTGGTATGCGCCGACCCATCTCGCGGGCGTCGGTGTTGACGCCAATGCCCAGCGGGTCTCGGCGTCGCCGTCCTCCTATGTGCACGACGCCGCCAGCCACACGCTGGCGCTCCGGCTCTTGTACAAGCGCCGTTGGAGAACAGGTGCGTTCTCTTCCGTGAACAACAATGGCCAGGGTCGGTGTTGGGGAAAGGGGATCTTCGAGATCCGCGCCAAACTACCGAAGATCGCAGCGCCCCGCCCCGGATTTTTTCCTGCCTTTTGGGCGTATGGCAGGGAGCATCTAATCTGGCGGACGCGTAATCGCCTTGAGACTGACTTTTGGGAATATGACGGTCTCAATGGGGCCTATATCAACATAAGCCAGCACGTCCACAAACCCAGACTCGATTATGCAGGTCCAAATCTCGCGCCACGTGGCATGCACCGGAAAATCGCCGGCTATCAAGTCGATCCATCAAATGGCTTTCCAGCGACGATCGACGTATACGATGGCGAATTTCATACTTGGTACGCACAGATCGAGGATGATTATAGTTATTTCGTGATCGATGGCTATGAAGTGGCGCGCGTTCCGACGACGCCGGAACTCACAGCGAAAAAATACATCATAGTGGATTTCGCTTACGATGAAAAAAAGGGCCGCGCTCAACCGGACCTGTCGCAGACGTATGACATGGTGATTGACTATATAAGGGTCCGGCAGACGGAAACGGATCTGGCTAGGGTCCCGACGGGGTTCAGCGCGTTGCCGGCCTTCTCGGGCCAGGCTTCACCGGGCCAGGCGCTGACCGTCGTAGCGAACGTTATTGCGTCGCAAATTGAGTGTCTATGGTATCGTGACGGCGTTCCGATCGTGGGCGAAACCGGCACAAGCTATGAGCTCAGCTCGCGGGATGTCGGGCATAAGATTCGCTGCCATGTTCGCGCGGTCTCTGTGCTCGACCAGCCAGAAGCCTGGACCCCGGAAAGCGAGACCGTCGGCTAGGTGTTTGATTAGCAGTCCTGGCCGCAAACTAGAAGCGGGAGGTTTCCTAATCCGGTAGGAACATGATGCCAAGCTTCCCCTCCAATACGGCATCGCGGGTTCCGCTTACTGGTGAGACACGCGTGCGGCATGGCGGAGTCTTTCTCCGCCTGCCGGCATTGACACATCCAACAAGGTTCTGTTTCCCGGAAAGAGAACGTGTTAAAAGAATATCGCGCCGCGAGGGGCTGTGATGCGTTATCTCCTCACATTCGCGATACTAAGCCTCTTCCTGCCAATCAGGCTCGAGACGGGTCTTGTATTGCTGCGTCCGTTCGAGCTGATCACATTGCTGGCGCTCATCAACGGCCTGGCCACGGGGCGTTGGCAAAGCTTGGCTTTTCCAGCCGGTTTTCTACTGCTCCTGCCCTTCTTGGGCTGGCACATGGTCTCGGCCTTCAGCGTGGGCATAGAGAATGGCCTGCGCGAGCTGTTGCAGATGTCAGCCGTGGGCGCCTTTGCGTTCGCGCTCGCACAGGAGACCAGACGGCTTGAGACGTACAAGACCGTGAACATCTTGCTTTTCGGCATGGTGTTGATCCTCGCCTATACGATCGCCTGGCATGTGGATCATGGCTACCCGGTCGGTTGGAAGCATCTGTTCGATCCAAGGCTCGTGTTCACCTTCCTTCCAATTGCGCTCGCGGGGCTCCTCCTCTTCGCCAACCGGGCCAAGGGGCGCACCCTTTGGTTTGTATGGGCAGGGCTACTTCCCCTGCTCGTGCTATCTGGGGAACGCAAGGCGTTTTTGATCTATCTCTTTCTGACCGCTGCACTTCTGACGCGCGGAAGGCTCACTGCGATGGTACCGGCGATCGTCGCCGGCTTCGTGGCTCTTCTTGCGGTGTCGACCATGGTGGACAACCCCTATGTCGAGAAGCAATTGCAGTCCATGCTCGATCCGCTGAGCATGGGGCAGTACGAACACCTGGCCGCAACGGGGAAATATGCCCCTGGAGACACGCCGAGCAATGTCCAGCGCTCGTTTTCCTGGACTCTGTCCAGACGGCTCATCTCCGAACATCCAATAATGGGCGTGGGGACGAACCAATTCAAAAATATTATCGATACTGAGTTCCGCGATCTTCCTGCCGAGCTGCGGCTGGGAATCCATGGCGAGTTTCAACGCATCCTCACCGAGAACGGCATCATTGGGCTCAGCCTCTACGTTCTGATATGGGTCGCCGCATGGTTTCGGTTAAGCCGTGCTCTAAGCTGGGCACTTTTTCACGGATTGATCGGAGCGGCCCAGGCACGGCTTCTGCCCCTCATGTTCCTTGTTCCCTGCGCCTTCTACGTTGGAACAGAAGCCTCAGGCACACGAGCTTTCGTCACGCTGATCCTTGTCTCGCTCCTGCCGGAATTGACGCGGCACGGGCTTTGCCTATCATTGAACAGGGCGCGGAGGAGTCACCCGACAAGCATGAGGCATCCTCGATTTCTTGGGCGCCCCTTGCCAGGAAGCACAAGATGAGTGTTTCGGCTATCATGACATGCCACAATGAAGAACGCTTCATTGTGCAGGCAGTGGAAAGCGTGATCAATCAGACCGCATCGAACCGCATCAAAGAGATCATCATTGTCAATGATGGCTCGACGGACGGCTCGACGGAAGTGATTGCGTCGCTGGCCGATCGGGAGCCGCGCATACATGTCCTGACGGCGGCGGGTATTGGGCCTTCATCGGCGAGGAACCTTGCCCTCAGGCATGCTACCGGTGATTTTATTGCAATTCTCGACGGCGATGACCTCTGGGCTGAGGACAAGCTTGAGCGTCAATTGACCGCCTTTGGCAATGGCTGCAAGGCAGGTCTTGTCTATGGTGATTTTGTCGATTTTTCCGCTCCGGATCTTTCCGATGCTCTACACGTCACCGTTCGCCGCTATCGCGCGGACCAATGCGATACGCTGCCGACATATTTTCTGCTTGATGGGCCGATTGTTCCTTCCAGTATCGTTATGCGGCGGGAGATTGTCGAAGATATCGGGTTATTCAACGAGGCATTCAGGGTTGGAGAGGATACAGAGTTTTGTATGCGCGTAGCCGAGCGTTGGACATTTCAACATGTGGCCGGAGCCCTCGTCTATAAACGGCGCCATGGCTCGAACACAACCCGCAGACTCGACGCGCTTCTGTCGGTCGCCGAACGCCTCACGCGAGAATGGGTCATGCGACGGCCGGAGCTTGCGCACCTCGCTCGCCGGCGCAACGCGCGTTTGTACGCGAAAGCCGGCAATGATTGCGTGGCTCAAGGCGAAAAGAAACGCGGAGCGCGCTTACTCATTCGCGCGATGCGGCACGATCCATTGTCCTGGCGGGTGTACGTTTACATTTTCCTTTGCGCCCTGCCGAGGGGCATGGATCCGCAGGTGCGCCGCGCAGCCAAGCTATTGTTCTACCGCGCCTTGCGCAAAAGACTTTGCTGAGGGCTCCTAAAGATGCTGGCGGAATGGCGAGAGTTCGAGCATCTCATGCGGCAGCCCGGGAATCCTTCCGTACCGATTATTCTGTACCGCAACGGCAGGACCATAACGGAGACGAAATCCGAGCTCTCTGATGCGCGAACGGCCGATTATCCGGTTGTGCGTGGTCAGCCCGCACTGATCGATTTCTCTTGCAGTCTCGTGCGTGCCGATGTGCTGACGGCAAGTGGCATCTCACCCATAAAGAGGCGACCGAACTGGCTGAGGATCACCAAGGGATGGCTCTTCGGAACTGCGAATCTCAGCGCGCAAAACGTTGTCAGCTTTCGCGATCACATTCTCTCGCACGGCGTTGAGTGCCCCCTCGTGCTCATGATCGGCGCCGCAACCAAGGGCGCGGGGACCGACGGACTTTATGAAACCGAGGCCGTCCGACAGATTGCATTCGACATCTACCCGTCCGCACACACGCATTTCATCGCGGACGCCCATCAAATTCCGCTTGCCAGTGGCTCGGTGGACGGCGTCTGCATTCAGGCGGTCCTCGAGCATGTGATTAACCCGGAACAGGTCGTTTCAGAGATATCCCGCGTGCTCCGGCCCGGCGGTCTCGTCTACGCCGAGACACCATTCATGCAGCAAGTGCATGAGGGCGCTTATGATTTTACGCGCTTCACTGAGGTCGGACATCGCTGGCTGTTCCGGAATTTCGAAACGATCAGTCGCGGAGCGCTCGGTGGACCCGGCTTGTCACTCTACTGGGCGGCGAAATATTTCCTACGTGGCCTTACCCGGAGCCGGCGGCTTGGTGACGTCTTGAGTCTTCCCTTCGCGCTGGCCGCGCTCATGGACGGCATGATCGGAGAGGATCACAAGATCGACGGCAGCAATGGGGCCTATTTCCTGGGAAGGCTCACCGGAACCAGTATCTCACTAAGCAGCATTGTCGACGAATATCGGGGCGCTCAACGCTAGGAGCCTGTCCGAGTAGTCACTGGTCAAGTTGGGACGAGTCTGATTCCTTGCGGACTATGAGCAAGGAATTTCGCCCCTGGAAGATCGATGAGGCACAGCTTCTGCCGCCGAGCGTGAAGGACTACGTGCCCAAGAACCACCTCTCTCGGCTGATCGTGTCGCTGGTGAGGGAGGAGCTTGATCTATCCGCGATTAGCGGCAGTTACACGAGCGTGCTTGGTCAGCCGCCGTTCGATCCGCGCATGATGACGGCGCTGCTTTTGCAGGGCTACGCGAGCGGCCTCTACTCCTCACGCCGGATCGCCAAGGCTGCCTTGGAGCGTGCGGATTTCATGATGATCGTGGCGGGCGACCCGCCGGACTTCCGCGCGATCTCGGACTTCCGCAAGCGGCACTTGCCGGCGCTGGCCTCGCTGTTCGTGCAGGTGTTGAAGCTCGCCGAGAAAGCAGGTTTGGTGAAGCTTGACCTGCCACGGGTAATTTCCTCCATCTGAGATTAGAGTCCGGCCTCGATTGAAGGACGGACTGATGAAGAGAAAGCGGTTTACGGAAGAGCAGATCATCG
>NZ_JAMYLH010000066.1:0-7843 GCF_040317925.1 Mesorhizobium sp. M1348
TGGCTGCTTTATTTAACAGATCATTGAGCACCTTCTACGCAGCAGGGTTTTCGTCACGGTGCTCAGTGCGAAAGCTTGAGCCTCAACCAACATGGAGGCACAAGTATGTTTGAAGCAATCTTCTTTCCTCGAACTGCAGAGAGATATCGAGCAGCGCCGCTATCCGAGCCACGCGCTCAATACCTTCGACACCTTAATGAACTGGGCGCTCGCCGAACAACATTACGAAAGCATGCGAATGATCAACTCAGTCTCGTCCGACTACTGGATTTGCGAGAAGGCGTCCGGGTCAGCGTTCCCCAAATAGAAGACGCAGCAGCAATCTGGGCCCTGCCAAAAGGACACAGATACGCTGGGGCAGCTTCGCCCAAGGCGAAGGCGCACTTTGTCGGTCGCGGAATACAATGGCTGCGCTTCCTGGGGTGGCTCGACGAGCCCGAGCATAAGCATCACCCGCATCACGCAGAGATCGTGATCTTTGAGAGGTGGCTGCGCCAGGAGCGCGGCCTCTCCAACGCGACCGTACAAGCCTACTGCGCCGCCGCCGACCACTTCTTCTTCTGGGCGGCTGAAAGGGGTGTTGCCTTGAACGCCATCCGGATGGCGGACATCGACGATGTCATTGCGGCAGAACATAAGCGAGGGGTCTGGAAGCGCCGATCAATACACGACTACGCTCAGCGTCTGAGGGCTTTCTTCGTGTTTGCCGAAACGCGCGGCTGGTGCCGCGCCGGGCTGGCTGCGGGTATCATGGCGCCCCGATTTATGGCCGATGACAACGTGCCGAAGGGCCTCGGGCGCGAGGATGTTCTGCACCTGCTCGCTTCTGTTGTGGGAGATCGCGCGGTCGACAAGCGCGACACGGCGATTCTGATGCTTCTCATCGCCTACGGGCTGCGGGCCGGGGAGGTCCGCGGCCTGCAACTGGACGATCTGGACTGGGAGAACGAGATGCTCCGTGTCCGCTGCCCGAAGCCCGGACGGACCCATCTCTGGCCGCTGTCGCATGAGGTCGGACATGCCATCCTGCGCTACATACGGGAGGCACGGCCATCCGGCTTCGGGCGTCGCCTCTTCTTCACAGTTCGCGCGCCGATCCGACCGCTCGGCAGAGCGGTTTTGGGCAAGATGGTCCATGATCGGCTGGCCGGCATTGGCATCGTCTCCGGCCGACGAGGTACGCATGTCTTACGGCATGCTGCAGCCCAGCATCTTCTGGATCAGGGCATGTCGATGAAGGTGATCGGGGACTTTCTCGGGCACCGCGACCCATCTTCCACAGCGATCTACGCAAAGGTCAATCTCGCGGCGCTTCGCGAGGTGGCGGCCTTCGATCTGGAGGGGCTGGCATGACGCTGCGCGAGGCTATCGAGCAATACATCCTCTGGCGACAGGCCCACGGCGCGAAGTTCACAACCGGGGCGAACCTCCTGCGTCGCTTTCTCGGATATGCCGACGGAGATGGCACGTGCGACGCGGTCGCCACGACGCAGGTGCTGGCCTTTCTCGCAGGAAAGGGGGCACTGTCCCGACACCGCGAGAACAAGTATTACGCCCTTGCCGGCTTCTGGCGGCACGCGATCAGCCGTGGCGATGCGACTCGCTCACCGCTTCCGAACAGCGAACCGAAATCGCCGCCCCGGACGCCACCGTATATCTACTCGCATGACGAGTTGCGACGGCTCCTTGACCCTGCGACCTTGGAAATCAGCCGGCGCGGCGCGGTTCAGTTCGACGCAGTGACATTCCGGACTCTGCTTCTTCTGCTGTACGGAGCCGGATTGCGCTTCAGCGAAGCGACAGGTCTCACACTCGCGGACGTCGATCTGGCGGAACACGTCCTGACAATACGTGCCACGAAGTTCTACAAGAGCCGTCTGGTCCCGATCGGACCGCAGCTGGCGACGGTGCTGACCAACTACATGCCGCTACGGCGGCGCGGCGAGCTTGCCCAAGGCGAGACCTCCTTCCTTCTGGCGAATCGGGACGGCACGCGGCTCGCCAGCAGCACCGTTCAGGCCGCATTCGACGCACTGCGGCGTATCACCGCGATCCATGGCATGGCAGGCGGGCGACAGATCCCGCGCATGCACGACCTTCGGCACAGCTTCGCGGTTCACAGCCTGACTGCCTGGTATCGTCGGGGAGCGGATGTGCAACGATTGCTGCCCGTTCTCTCCACCTATCTCGGCCATTCCGATCTGGAAGGCACGAAGGTCTACCTGTCGATGACGCCGGAGCTTCTGCAGCAGGCGTCGCTGCGGTTTGCACACTATGCCGTCGGGGGTGAGAATGCATGAAGTTGTAACCCTCGGCCCATGGCTCCGACGCTTCCTGTGCGAGCATATCGTCACCGAACGAAATCTGGCCCGAAACACCCGCACGAGCTATCGGGACACCTTCAGCCTTCTTCTGCCGTTCGTCAGTCGCAAGCTGCGCAAACCCGTGGACCGGCTGGCGGTGCGCGATCTCACCTCCCGGCAGGTGCTGGAGTTCCTCGCGCATCTGGAGGAAGATCGCGGCTGTTCCGCCCGGACCCGCAATCAGCGGCTTGCCGCCATCCGGGCATTCGCCCGCTTCATCGGGAGCCGGGATCCCGCCCATGTCGAATGGTGCGGTCATATCCGCGCCATCGCATCGAAGAAATCCATGCCGTCACCGGTCGGATGGCTGACCCGGGTGGAAATGGAGGCCATGCTCGCCGTGCCCGACCGCAAAACCAAGCGGGGCCGCGGCGAGTACGCGCTTCTGCTTTTTCTCTACAACACCGGGGCGCGAGTCTCCGAGGCCACGCAACTGAAGGTACGCGATCTGCAAATCGGGGGCGGGAATGGCGGTCACGATCTTGCCGCGCTGCACGGGAAAGGCGGCAAGACGCGCCAATGCCCACTGTGGCCAGAAACCGAACGAGTTCTGGCCCACGAGATCCTCGGTCGCTCGGTCGATGACGCCGTATTTGTCAGCAGGCTCGGAACGCCTTTTACTCGCTTCGGGGTCTATCGCTTGATCGAGCGTTGCGCGGCCCGGGTGCCGGAGCTGACTGACAGAACGATAACCCCGCATGTGATCCGACATACGACGGCCTGCCATCTGGTTCTCGCCGGCGTGGACATCAATACAATCCGCGCCTGGCTCGGCCATGTCTCGATCAGCACCACCAACATCTATGCCGAAATCGACCTCACGCTGAAAGCCAACGCCGTAGCTCTTTGTGAAGTCGGTCAGCCGCGCCCCGCTCGCTCATGGAAGGAGGACAAGGAACTCATGGCCTTTCTGAAATCGTTGTGAGTCAGGAGTATGTTGCGACACCTAGAGCAGCCCTTGGCTTTCCTACAATGTCGGCCGTGAGCAGATTCTAGCCATTTGCCAAGTGCTGAAATCGCGAACGAACACGAGAGATATTGCGTTTGCGCAAGCTGCAAGCTTTCGAGACATCGTTTTGCAGGCGGTCACAACATGCTAATGCTGTGGCCAATTAAACGGCGCGCAATGATCGTGGGCCGGTAGGATCGCTATCCTAGCCAGGGCGCAGGGGGCGATCATGTCATCCAAGTTGAAACCAAGGATGGGCCGAAGATAGTCAGCGCTCGGGCAATCCCGCCTGCTTCAAGGCTTCGACCACCCGGTCTGCCCATTCCGACATGTGCGTAAAGAACGGCAGCGATCGGTATCGCTCGATCGTGAAGTCCGGCTGGGCGGCGAGCAGCTTTTGCGCGGCCCAGCGGGCGGTCTCCAGATCGCCGCTCATCGCCGCCCATGCGGTGAGATACCGATAGGACATGATGATGTCGGGGTGGGCGGCTATGACCTCACGCGCGATCGCAACGGCCTGGGAGAGAGAACCCGCCATGGCCATCGAAGAGGCCATTCCCAGTCTCATGGCGAATGCGAACGGATCCATCGGGCTCAGTGTCATCGCCCGTTGGAACCGTTCCGGCGCGCAGGCGGCTTCGCCCTTGTAGATCGCGATCCAGCCATGGCGTGCCCATGCCCACGCGTTGTTCGGATCGAGCGTGAGCGCCTTTTCGATGAAGGTGGCAGCGCGCTGCTGGTCACCGCACATGCTCAATGCCGAACCGGCGGCGGTCAATGCAGTTGGATCATCGCCGATCGAGCCCGCGGCTTCGACCGCCGCACGCGCTTTTTTCAGCTCGCTTTCCGGGTGCTCGGCCCACAGATATGCGGCGTTCGAGGCGTGGCACCAAGCCAGAAGCGCATGGGCGCGGCCATAGGCCGGATCGACTGCGATCGCTTTCTTGAGCAGTTCTATCGCCTGGTCGTTGGTGTCCTTGCGGCGGCCCCAAATGTTCGGATAGGCGCGCATGACGATATCGTAAGCCCGCAGGCTGGTCGGCGGCTTGCTCTTGGCCAATTCGATTTCGGCGCCGCGGATGGCTGGATGGATGGCGCCCGCTACCTGCGCCGCGATCCTGTCCTGGAACTCGAAAACGTCTTCGATCGCACCCTCGTAGCGCTCGGACCATAGTTGTGCCCGTGTCTCGGCATCGACCAACTGCACGGAAATGCGCAGCCGGTCGCCGCCCCGGCGCACAGTGCCTTCGACCACGTAGTCGACGCCGAGTTCCCTACCCACCTCGCGCACGTCGACGAAGCGTCCCTTGTAGGTGAAGGCGGACTGGCGCGCGATGACGAAGAAGTCGCGGACGCGCGACAGCGCGGCGGTGATCTCCTCGACGACGCCGTCGGCAAAATACTCGTCGTCCGCCCCGCCGAGATTGTCGAAGGGCATAACCGTCACCGAAGGCTGGTCGTGCGGTCTCGGCGGCGTGGCGACTGACTGGGCCGGTTGGATGGTGTCGTGCGTCGGCCCGGTCTGGCGATTTCCGCCTCGCGTTTGCAGCGACGCCGCCAGTGACTGCGTCTCGGCCTCGGGTTCCACGCCCAGATGCTTCTTCAGCAGCGCGCGGCAGGACTCGAACTGGCGCAGGGCCGCGTTCTCATGCCCCCTCGCAGAGTGGATGCGCATCAACGCCCGATGTGCGGGCTCAGCGGTCGGATCCGAGGCAAGCAGCCTTTCCGCGAGCCGTTCGCAGGCCGCTTCATCCGCGGATCCGGCTTCGGGCAGCGCGAGGCTCAGGCGTTCCACCAGTTGCAGCGCTTTCTGCCGGTATCTGACCTGATGCGGGCCGAACCATTCATCCAGACCGTCGGGAATGACTTCGCCCGCAAGGACGTCACCACGGTAAAGCTCGGCGGCGAAGGCGAGGTCCGCCGTCCCGCCCTCTGCGAGCTTGCGCTCGAAGAGCCATATATCCGCTTCGTCCGGGCCTGCCGTCAGCGCGACCGTTTCCTGATCCCCATCGATGGAAATGGCCGCATTGCCGGCGGCGGGAAACCACCGCCTGATGTCGGCCAGCGCCTGGCGCAGGCTGTTGCGCGACTGCGCATCGCCTCGTCCCGGCCAAAATCCTTCGCAAAGCCGTTCGCGAGTGGCGCCGCGGCGACCCGCCAGGACCAGGGCGGCAAAAAGCAGTGCCGACTTGCGCGTTGCGAAGCGGACGGGCTGGCCCTCTCCGGACATCACTTCGAGACCGCCAAGCAACCGGATACGCACGACCCCTCTCCAGATTTCGAACGAGCCAGCAGAATAGCATCTTCGCCGGTCGATTTAACGCAGATTTAACGGCGGTCCATCGGACTTCCCACGATTGTTCACGCCCTGCTGAACAACCGCAAATCGCCCCCGTGACAAGCTGCGACCGTAATCTGGAACAGGAGAGCAAAATGGCTCACACGGAAGCTCACGCAGAGAGCTGCACATCGAAACACCGGCTGCTTGGGAAAGCGTCGATCAGCATGGCAGCAGCAGTCGCAGCCTTCACAGCCTGGCGGCGGACCGTTGCAGGGCGCAGGGCGTTAGCAGACCTGACGTCCGATCAGTTGAAGGACATCGGCTGTCAGGAGGTCCCCAGACCTACGTTCTTCGTCAGGGTCGGGGTCGGCCTCATGACGGACCTGATGTCGATGAGATGAGGCGGAACCAGATGGCAAAGGCGCTGCGAGCGCCGCCGATAGGCAGGCAGAATTCAGCAAAAAATCAGCCGCCGTTCAGGACGAAAGGCAGATTTTGCGGCCATGCTTGCGGAACAGCGGCGAGCAGTCGGTACCCTGCTGCCGCCGTCAACAATGGAGGTCGATCATGCATGTGAGGATCGATGCGCCGGTTGCGCCCACCACGCTGACGCGGGGGGAAGCACTTAGCATCGTTTCTGCGGGCATTGCCGGTCCCTGCTGCGGCGAGGCCCATGAGATGTTGGCCTGGCTCTACCTGCTGACACCTTGCGAGGCGGGCGCGGAACCGCCCGCCGAACGCCCCCGCCCATGGCTTCGCCTGCGCAGCCTCTTTCAGACTTGACCTCGCCTATGCCTGCCGCTCCCATGGACGATGTGCAATTAGGCGTGTCGATGGGGCAAGGGCCTGGCGCTACGGATCGGCGGCGCGGTTCTCGATCTTGACCGGGGTACGCTCCGGCGTGACGGCAAGATCGTGCCGGTCCGGCCGAAAACCCTAGAGCTGCTTGCCTTCCTGACGCGCAATCCCGGCCGGGTGCTGAGCAAGAACGGCACCTTCAGATCAGCCTAGGAAATTCCCATTAAAGGCCCGATGCAGAACCACATGTCGTTGGCCGGCGATGGCACCGCGTGAACAGTAGGGCAAAGTCGCCCGCCGTCGAGGCAATGCGGGGCGGACCGAAAAGCGGTCGCAAGCGAGATGCGTCGCCCAGGCTTAAAACCAGGATCAAACGGATCACCCGAGACGCACGACGGCACCGTCAGCGACGCAGATACTGAGACGGAGCGTTTAGCAGGCTTTTGAGCGCGCCTCCGTCACGCTGTTGAGGCGCGCCTTCTAACGTTTGTGCGGGAAATCCCCAAGCTCAATATAAGCGACCTCCTCCGGGGTGGACGCGCGCCCGAGGACAGCATTGCGGTGCGGATGACGCCCAAAGCGAGCGATGACATCGCGGTTCTGATACGCCCGGGTCAAACCGGCTTCGCGAGCCGGGAGCAGATGCATGGGTCCCAGATCGAGCCGCGCCTTGGTCAGCGCAATCATCTGTTCCGCCCGCTCAAGTTGGTCTGGCCCCTCAGCATGTATCAGGGGTAGCGTAAAGAACACCTTCTCCCAAGAATACTCCAGCGCATCGTACTGCCCGTTCCGCAGCCCCTCTTTGGTGATCGCCAGCGCCTGGAGGTCGTATTCGAAGGCCCGACGGGTTCCCGCCCACAGTCCGCGAGGAAACTGGTCGAGGACAAGGATAAGCGATAGTCGCCCCCGCGGGGATGCCAGCCATTGATCCAATTCGCCCCGCATCGCCGCCTCGACCAGCGGTTCGAACGGCAGCAGGCTGGCATTGGTGCTGCCGTCAAACCATCGGTCCGAAATCCGTCGGTAACCGTCAAGATCAATCGCGGCAAGTTCGGGCGGGAACCACAAATCATAGACCGGATGCCAACCGTCGGCCGTGTTCGAAGCTCCCGTGAGGCCATAACTCTTGTATCCTGGTGGTAGGGTCAAATTGCTACTCCTCGGATCAAGTCTCAACGATTCTACAGCAAACCAGCAGAAATCCTAATGCCGGGTCGCGCCGGAGGCGTACAGGAAGCGGCTCGGCGAACACGACACCGCGTTTGTTTTTCCATTCGGCTGAAGACTACGGTGCGAACGAGCGGCTCAAACAGGGCGTGCTCGCCCGCTCGGGAGTCCAGCGCATCGCCGCGCCGGAGCAGTTCTGATGCCCCCTCGTCGGATCTGCCGGGACGGTCCAGAATTGTCTGTTACCTCGTCCGGACCGCTCCCCGGCGCATGAAGCGAACGACG
>NZ_JAMYLH010000067.1:0-6496 GCF_040317925.1 Mesorhizobium sp. M1348
TGCCGGACGCGTTGGTGGTGGCAAGAAGTTCAATCTCCGAGCCGGCCGAAAGCGCATAGCTCACAGAGGTCCACACCCTGTCGTGACCGCCGCCCGAAGCCTCAATGACTACGTCGAATGCGTTATCGACGCGGTAGGTATCGTTGCCCAGACCGCCGGACATTCTGTCAGCACCACCTCTGCCGTCCAGAACGTCATCAAAATTGCCGCCCTTCAGGATATCCGCCGCATCCGTCCCGGTCAGGTGCTGCTCCATCACGTTCGGCGCGGCATAGGCGCGGACGTAGTCGACGACCATCTTGTACGTGCCGGACGCCTGCTCGACCTCTTTGGGATTCATGGCCAGCGAGACCACCATATAAAGTGGCGTGCGGAAGAACTCGTTCATTGGAAAGCGGCTCAACTCTTGGCCGTCATAGTAGACGGTGATCCAGTCCGTCGTGATCCTCGCGCCGTAGGTGTGAAACGCCCCATCGAACATCGAATCGGCCAGGCGCGTATAGTCGCCCCGAGCGTAACTTTCCGAAGTGCGCAAGTGCACCGCCCGGTGATGACCATCAGGATCGCCGCCATACGCTTCAACGATGTCGACCTCAGGACGCGGTACGGAGGTATCCTGCGGCAGCATCCAGAAAGCCGGCCAGGCTCCCGCCCCGCCGTGAAAGGCGGCGCGCATCTCGAAATACCCGTTCACTTGCGCGAAACCCTGGCCGGCGCTGTTAACCGTTTGCATCGTTCCCGACTGCCAGACGCCGCCCGCCTGCTTCATGGTAATGGTCAGCTTCCCGTCAGAGACAGAGAACGGATTCGTTGCTCCCACCGGCGACATGAACGTAGCGGCCCCGTAGGGGGCGTGTACCGGCGCGAACCACTTGCCGATGCCGTTGTTCGGCACAACATCAAGCGTGTTGAACTCGTCAGAAAAGGAGAGCTTGAACCCCGAGAGGTTCAGTTTCGATCCCTCGTACTGTCCGGTCCAATCGCCAGGAAGATCCGTCGCAGCCATTGATGGGCACCTCGTTCTCTCAACATTCTTGCGGTTACCCCACCAAGGCCTAATCGTGTAGTGGACACCCATTCCGTCGCAATGCGGCCAGTACGGTTATCCCCAACATTTCACGAGAAATTTGGGAGATGTCGCAAATCGGTTGACGTAGCCGGCACACGATACTGCGAATCCTCCGATACCGTGACGCCGGGCTCGAACGCGCCGCAACCAGCCGCTCCTTCACCGCCCGCGACCAGCGCCGCCGGCGCTGCACCGAGGTGATCACTTCCACGCGCGGAATCGTCATAGGATTCCTCCCAGGATTATTCCCCGGACTTGCAATGTTCGTCCTAAGGCGACAAGGCGGCCTTCACCGTAGGCTTGTAGGCCGGCGGAGGCGGCCTTCAGTCGGGGTTTCAAGAGGCTCACGGGCGTCTCGCCAGCGGGGTGGCGCGACGGTCGGCGCAGATAGGATGGCCGAACGTCCGTTTTCTCAATCCGATTCGGACCTGCAATCTCGCCTCCGGAATGACCATTAGGGGTCAGTGAACGATCCGCTCGCGGGATGGCGCGGGCTTCGAGGCTTGCGCTTTATCGGCAGCATCGGTGAGGTGATCGATCAGGGGTGACGGACGGCCATCGGCCTCCGAGCATGAAGTGTCAACCTTCAGCCTGAGAGGAGCATCCGATGACCGTCCCTTCGCATCCATCCGGCAGCCCGCTTCGCGAGCGCATGATCGAAGACATGTCTCTGCGCGGTTTCACCGAGAATACGCGCCGTAACTATATCCATTGCGTGAAGGCGTTTGCAGCCTTTATCGAGCGATCGCCTGATACTGCGACGGCTGAGGACCTGCGCCGTTTCCAAGTGCACCAGACCGAGAGCGGCATGCGGCCGCCGGGGATCAACAGCTTGGTCTCGGCGCTGCGCTTCTTCTTCACCGTGACGCTCGACCGGCTCGATCTCGCGCGCCGTCTCGCCGTCGTCCGCCAGCCGCGCAAGCTGCCGCTGGTGCTGAGCGTCGAGGAGGTGGCGCGGCTGCTCGAAGCTGCACCCGGGCCCAAGTACAAGGCCGCCCTCGGCACGGCCTACGGGGCCGGCTTGCGGGTCTCCGAGATCGTGGCGCTCAGGGTGACCGATATCGACTCGACGCGCATGCTGATCCGTGTCGAGCAGGGCAAGGGGCGCAAGGATCGTCACGCCATGCTGTCGCCGCAACTGCTCCATCTGTTGCGCGCCTGGTGGCGGGTGGGCAAGCGCCGCGGCGTGATGCTGCCGAGCTATTCCCGAGCCGCAACCCAAGGCCTGACCGAGCGCGCCATCGCGCGCACGCTCGGGGTGAGCAATGGGGTCGTGCATGGTTACCTGCGGCGTGCCCGTCTTGCCGGGCTGAGCTGGCCGCTGCCCGAGGGGATGGATGACGAAGGGCTTGAGCTGCTGCTCTTCCCGGCGCCGAAGGCGGCTTCGCAAAGCCCTCGGCGGCCGGTGCCCCATTGGAGCTATGTGGAGAAGGAGTTGCGCTGCCAACCCTGATGGCTTGGGCTATACGTGGTTTTGCACGACCTTCGAGGCCTGGAAAGGGCGCGCGCGCCTGACGATGCGCCAGACGCATCTGGGCGGCGAGAAGGTGTTTGTCGATTTCGCTGGCGACACTATCGACATCTTCGACCCCGTCACCGGGCGAAGCGCACCCCATGAAGCTGTTCGTCGCGGCGATGGGCGCCTCGAACTACACCTACGCCGAGGCGTGCCCGAGCCGACTGGATCGGCGTGCACACGAACCTTTTTGCCTTTCTGGGCGGCGTGCCGAAGTTCGTGATCTGCGACAATCTCAAGGCTGCCGTCACCAACCCCGATCACTACGACCCCGGCCTCAACCGAACCTATGCCGAGATGGCAAGCCATTACGGCACCGCAGTGCTCGCGGCGAGGCCGAGACGCCCGAAGGATAAGGCAAAGGTCGAGGTTGCCGTGCAAATTGCCCAGCGCTGGGTCCTGGCGCGGCTACGCAATCAGCGCTTCTTTTGTCTGGCGGAGCTGAACGCCGCCATCCGCCTGCTCGTCGCCGAACTCAACGCCCGCCAGATGCGCGGCTTCGGCTCCAGCCGCGCCGAACTCTTCGCCGAGATCGACAGGGAACTGCCGGACCAGCCATACGTCTTTGCGCGCTGGAAGCGTTGCCGCGTCGCGCCCGACTATCACATCGAGGTTGACGGGCATTGGTATTCCACGCCCTACCGCCTGATCCGCGAGCTCGTCGATGTGCGGGTCGCCGACAAGACCGTCGAAGTCTTCCACAAGGGGCAGCGGATCGCCAGCACGCCCGTGCGCCCAACCGGCGCGGCCATACGACCGTTGCCGATCACATGCCGAGCGCGCATCGCCGCTACGGCAAGTGGACGCCGGGGGAACTGATCGCGGCCGGCGAGAGGATCGGGCTTTCCACCGCCGCCTTCTTCCAGACTGTCATCGCTGACCGGCCGCATCCCGAACAGGGCTTTCGCTGCCCCCGCTCTTGACGCAGCCGCAAACACCTGAATCAATGAACAGGTCGGTCGAAGCGGCTGCTCATGATCGCGTGAAATACCTGCTCGCGATCATCCGAGGCCTCCACCTCAGCGATAATCCAAGGGAACATTGATGATCCTGTGTCGGGAAAAATCAAGGGGAATGTTTGTAGGAAATTTTCTAAGAGGGGATCAGAGAAACCAGCACGGAGCGAGCCTCTGTTTAACGCTTAGCCAGCCCGCTAGGCACCTTCTTCGGTCGGCCCCTGTTTGGCCCGATCAATAGCCGCGAGTAATGACGCTAGGGTCGGCGGCAGTTCTGGTTCGACTTCTAGCCTTAACAGCTTGTGTATGTGACGACGATTGTCTTCCGAATGAATCAATTTCCGAACTGCTTTGGAGACAGACGCATGACCTTCTTTGTTTCTCTTTGTCATGTTCGGGGCGTCCCTTCCCAGTCAGCCGCAACTCGCGTAGGCGCGGATGAGGGAACGATGTAGGCCCTCGCGGGTTTAGAGCTCGCAGCGGTCGATTCTTCGTGGATGTGCAGCCACTGTGGGGGGCCATCGCCTCTCCCTCACCGGCGACGGGCTCCTTTCGCGAGGCGGTGTTGGTCAGAGACACATAGAACCTCATACCGCAATCCAATTTAGCTAGTTGTCCTTGGGGGGAGTAACGTCCCCTCCTCTTTTGCAGCAGCCAGGAATGCCTTGCGGGCCTCCTCAGGTTCCATCTCGTCGAAAATCACTGCGATGCAAACGCGCACCGCGAGGTCCCAGCAAGGGCCACGCTTGGTCCACTTCATCAGCTCCTCGCCGGCTGCCTCGGCGTTGTTGACGTTGCGGATGATCCCGAGACGCTCGGTCTTGACGGGGACCGGAGGGTTGAACCAGTGGGGGGCCATGAAGGGACCTCAGGGCGGCTAGCGGGTTTCGTCCTAACCGGCTCAGCGATGAGGACGGTTAACCGTTTGTTAGGCATGTCTGAGTCCGTGACGGGCTGTTTCCAAAGGTTCATCGACGGTTGTCCGAGCGGTCGGTACGAAGCCGGTATACGCTTGCCGCGGTGGGCACTTGCATATATTTCGGCAGCGCGCCGGTCCTCGCGACAGACCGTGTTGCCGTCGCGGCTGCCGCCGTCGAGACATACGCGGCCCTGCCAGGTATGCGGCGCACGACCAGTTGTCCGCAAACGTCGTCTCTCCCAGCGGAAAATTTACTGATGGCCGATGCACTGCCGCTCGAACAGAGACACCCGTTACCTGAGATACTCTTTATCGAATCCGGCTGTTTCAACCAGCTTCTTGCGGTTGATCACCTCTACATGGCCTGACTTGAAAGAGACGAGATCGGCCTTGCGAAGTTCCCTTAATGTTCGGTTGACGTGAACGGTGGTCATTCCAAGAATGTCGGCCAGTTCATTTTGGGTAAGGGAACAATCATATCTTCCATGGGCCGACAGCCCAACCATGGAGAGCCTCTCCTCCAACTCGAGCAGGAAATGGGCCGTGCGCCTCATCGCGTTCCGCCGCCCGGTATTCATGAGATGTTCGGCAAGGATGGCGTTCAGGCGGGCCACGGAGGAGGCGATCTTCTTGCCGAGGCGGCCGTCCGACAAGATCGCCTCTACCAGTTCCTTACTGGAAATTTCATAAACGGCTAGTTCGGTTATGGCCGCCAGTGACGCTAGACGGGGTCCGTCCGCACCACGGAAACCGACAATGTCCCCCCTAAGAGGAGTGTCGATGATCTGCCGTTCTCCGTCCAGTAATCCCTGGTAAAGGATAGCCCAACCCGATTTTACGATGAATATCTCGCTGTTGTCGTCATCCTGGCGGCATATCACCGAATGGGGTTTGTAGATTTTTGCGGTAACACCGAGAAAATCGTCGTTCCCCCACTCGTTCTTCGACAATGTCCCCCCCTATGGGATGAGAGCTTATGAACTGCATTAATGTTTGCATGGAGTATCACGAGGTTGCTTCTATTTCCCATCACCTTCAATATAAATCTCCATTATCTCCCAGATAATTTCGACAGAACGACCTGTTACCCTAGGGGCGGGCTGGCCTACTGTCCTCATCTGTTTGAATGAGGTAAACTGCGTTTAGCTAGGAGTGCTGCAAGGGCGGTTAAGCCTCCGAGTATCCACCGTAAGGAGGAGTGCCTGCCGCGTCCTGCAGTTGCGGGATCTTAGGCTACGCCCTTTGGCTCTCTTGCCCGGAATACCCCCCTGCCGAAAGATGAGCCGTCGAACAGCGTCCTGCGTGCGCATAACCAGGGCCAAACCAAGCGGGAGGCTCGATCAACAATGCAGGTCTCTTTACCGGGCTTGCTGGTGTGCGCGGCTATTTTGGTCGTTGCCTACTATCCATATCAGATAAGCCTAATGTAAATCATGATCTGGTCATTGAGCGGACACGGCGGCGCACTCGGGTTGGCGCTATTCATCCGGTGAATATGTCGAACACGCAAAGGGAGGACGAGATGGGACTGGTTAAGTCATTTGCCGCCAGATGCTCGCCTCGCCCAGCCAGGAATATACCAAAACGCTGTGGGCCGTGCGCAAGCTCGCCAAGCCCGAAGTTCCGGCCGATGAATATCTGCTTACGATAGACAACGCCGTGACCAGGCCGAGGCCAAGGCGACCTGCGCTTGCCCGGTCCATGCCGCGCCAGTCCTTCGGCATTCAGGATTGCGCCGACGCGGAGCAGCCAGCCGACCCATTATAGACCGCGACGGACGATGTACGGCCGATGAGCCGCGAGCGTAACCATTGGCGTAAGTGGAGTGTTTCACGATCTCAATTGATTGGCTCCGCCAGGTTTCCAGCTGGCTGCCACCGGGCACGTTCCAGCTGGAGTAGACAATGAAATATTCGAAACTGACTTTTTGGGCGGTGACCTGCCACGGGTAATTTCCTCCATCTGAGATTAGAGTCCGGCCTCGATTGAAGGACGGACTGATGAAGAGAAAGCGGTTTACGGAAGAGCAGATCATC
>NZ_JAMYLH010000068.1:0-6329 GCF_040317925.1 Mesorhizobium sp. M1348
CACGAGTTAGGTTTCATCGCAAGTGTCCTCCTTGTCGCGACGCCTGTTGCTGGGAGGGCCTGACCATGGCTTCTCTCGATCGCGCGGATGTCTACGCCCGCATAACAGCCGAGATTGTTGCGGCTATCGAAGCCGGCGCCGGCGAGTATGTCATGCCTTGGCACCACAACGGCTCCGCGACGGCGCGGCCCGTCAACGTCGCCTCCGGCAAGGCCTATCGGGGCGTGAACACACTCGCCTTGTGGGTCGCGGCGCAAAGCGCCGCGTATCCAACAGGCCTCTGGGGAACCTATCGGCAGTGGCAGGCGCTTGGCGCTCAGGTGCGTAAAGGCGAGCGCTCCACGACGGTCGTTTTCTGGAAGCAGATCGGCGGTGACGGTGACGAGGATGACAGCGGTTCGGATGATGGAGCGGAGCGCCGCCGCTTCTTTGCTCGCGGCTATTCCGTGTTCAACTGCGCGCAGGTCGATGGCTACGAGCCGGAACCTATTGCTGCGCACTCAGAAGAAGAACGCGTCGCCCGGTACAGACATCAAGCTGACCGACAATGTGTTCGGCCGCATGCCGATGCTTTCTACGCCAACCTTGGCATCAATACCGTCTATGGCGGCAATGAAGCCTATTATTTGCCATCGGCTGATCGGGTGCATCTCCCAAGTTTCAGTTCATTCAGGGATGCTGCCTCTCATTATAGTGTGCTTTTTCATGAAGGGCTCCATGCAACGGCAGCAAAGCATCGACTTGACCGCGATCTATCCGGACGGTTCGGCTCCGAGGCCTATGCCATGGAGGAGATTATTGCCCAGGTGGGGTCATCGATGATCCTTGCAGACCTCGGTATTGTGGCGGGTCCTCGACCTGATGACGCCTCGTACATCTCAAGTTGGTTAAAGGTCCTGCGCAATGACTCTTCCGCTATCTTCACCGCCGCCAGCAAGGCTCAACAGGCGGCCGACTGGATGCATGCCCGGCAACCATCCAGCCAGGTCAGCGCAGCGGCCTGACAGACAGTTCAGCGGCGGGCGCCGTTGCCGCTCGCCGCTGCAATGAAGCCAGTTGCGCTTCGGCAACCCTTGCTCTGTGCAGAAGGGAAAGGTTCTCGGTCGCCAACTTGCGTTTTTCTTCGGCGTGCCGACGGGCGTCCGATCGCAGGAGCGCAATTTCTGCTCCCATCTCTTGCACTCTTGCAGCCAGATCCTTGGCCGGCCCCGGTGCCTGCGAAGCTGCCTCGATTTCATCGAGGATGTCGCGGTGGGTCGTGTAGAGCGGATTGCGGCTCTTGCCTGCCTCCCGCGCAACGGAAGCCGGATTGATCCGTACCACTCGGCCCTGATGATTAGGGTGGCGTCCTTCGCCGCGGGCCAGACGGGCAAGAGCCGCGCGATAGGCACGAGCGGCGGACGTTGTTGACGCGGATGGCGGATCAGATGTGCTCATCATCTCCTCCGATCTTGTTCAACACGTTTTCGCATTGGTTGATCGCTTCTGTGAGAACGGCGGCGGTCATCGGATTGGCGCCCGGCATCAAGGCCTCATTGCGGGCTCGCCGGTCCCGCCAATACGGCGCATGACGCGCCTCGATCACCATGTTGGCGCACTCCAGGCAGACCGATGGGCTCCGGCCTGCCTCGCTCGGCGCAACTTCGCCGCCGCATCGGCTGGTTTCCGACTGGAAGACACACCAGCCGTAGTCACAGGCATGGATCCGCAGGTCCGTTTCCTTCAGCACGAACTCTATGTAATCGCGCCTCACTTGCTCGCCGGCGCGTCCCCGGAAGCGCGCGTTGCCCGCGGCAATCCGTTCGCCCATCCGTCCCGCGAGCCGGTCGCTCACCAACAGCCTTTCCAGTGCTGTCGCTGTCTCTTCGCGGCTTTCATGGTTGACGAGCTGATGAAGATCGAAGTCGCTGCCGACATATCCGCGCGCGGTCATCGCGACCGACGCGTGCTTGTAATGCTCGGCCAGACCGAGGAGCTGCGATCGGTCTTTACGCGCGATGAAGCGCGCGAAGGTTTTGCGGAACTGGTGAGTGCTGAAGGGCCAAGGTTTTCCTTCATGCAATGGCACTCCGACATGACGGGCAAAGTCATTGATCCGCCAGCCGATGTGCATCTGGGTGACCGGTACGATCTCGCCGTACTGCGTATTTTTCACAAGGAACAGCTCGCGCTTGCCAGACACCTCCCGGAACGGCGCGCTCAATTGCTCGAGCAGCTTGACCGCTGTCACGACAGGTTCTGGAGCGATCCAGCGCTCCGCCCGCCCGCCATGCTGGTCGACGGTCTTGAAGAGCCTGGCCACGACATAGGCCTGCTTGACGCCGGTTTCGCCGATGGCGCGGAACTCGATTGCGCCAACCTCCATCGAGAGGATTTCGCTCACGCGCATGCCGACGAAGCCGGCAATGACGATATAGCAGGCCTCGACCAGGTGATTGGCGGCATGGCGGACCGCATAGGCGCCCAACAAGGGTTCGCCTGCCGGCCCCGCCAATGCGGCACGGGCTAAGGCGCTACGGACAAAATGCGATGGGCCGCGACGATGGCGCTGTGTCAATCCAAAGGCCCGCGCTTCGCGACGGATGGTTTCCGCTTTCACGATCGTCGGACCATGCTCTTCGACCCACTGCAAGGCGATGTTCAGCAGGGAGATCGCGATGGCGTCGGGGATGAAGGGGATCGCACCTCTCGTTGCCGGCGTCAGTCCCGCCGCTTCGTAGGTTGTTTCCTGTGGTAGAGGATCGATCAACGGTGCATCTTCGAGCTTTGCGCGTTGCCGATAAAGGTCCTTCAGCACCACCATGTAATTGACAATGGTGTTGGCGGTAATGGGCTTTCCGCTGTATCCGGGCCGCGTCAAAAGCCAGGCCCGCAACCGCTCCACCGCCGCAGCATCGATGCTGCTGAACGTCTCCAGTCCATCTATCGCCATCCACCTGATCATGGTTTTCAGGTTGATGCTCTTGCTCTGCACCGAGCTTGCCGACAGTCGTTTTCGACCTGTGGGCGGATTGACGGTCATGGACCAGAGGAACTGCTTTGCCGCAACGTGGAGGGCAATCCAGGCCTTTGTGCTGATCAGCGCTTCCTTCGGTACCGGCAGCAGCCAGCCTATTCTGTTCTGATCGGCGCGACGACCAGCCGTTCGGATATCAAGCAGCCATTCGTCGTCGCCAAAGCGGCTCTTCGGCGACACCGCTGCATCCATCCACGTTGCTATCGAGGTAGTCTTATCAAGACGCGCTTTCATTCAATCACCGGCAAAGCTGGCGCCGTCATGCCTGACGCTGCAAGGTGCAGTTCGGGAGAGAAGCGGGACAGGATGTCGTTCTCGAGGATTTCCAGTTTCGGTGCATAGAGGAGCCTCCAACGGTCTGGCGCCAATGTCTTGCGCGCAGCAACGAGGGCGTCCCGGGTGGACAGCAAGCGCGCCAAAACGTCCGGATCGAGCGGGATCACGGCGTTCGGGCAGGTGAAGCAGCCAAGCCAGGCCGTGCAAAGACGTCCTGCCTTCTGACCTTCTACGACACCTGCCAGAGGATCGCTGCAGGTGAACCCTGCAGCGGTGGCGTGTCTGGCGTCGATCACCTGCGTGTCGAGTTCGATGTGCTTATGGCTGCCATCCGCGCCTCGAACAACGTCGATGAAGCGGGCCTGAAGATTGCCGATGACCCGTTCTTGCGCCCTGCGTGCAATCGGCCGATCGACATATCGCTGCGTCGTGTCTGGCGTAGAGTGATTGGCGAGTATCTGGGTTTTCAGGATATCGTGCCCAAGCGCCTCATGCGCCAGTGTAAGTCCCGTTGTGCGCAATGCCGCTAGGGTCAATGCAAGAGGCGCGCCGCTCTCATCAGCAAGACCATGGCGCTGGGCGAACAGTCGAACATGTTTGCTCATCAGATAGTCGGGAATCAGCTTGATCGCCCGTGTGCCGTTTATGCTTGCCGCCAGGAACAGCCGATCGTGATCTTTCGCTGGGACATGCGACAGCAGTGGTGCTGTCATCGCCAGAACGCGGTCGATCAGGTTCGGCACTGAGAGGCTCTTGTCGCGTAGGAAGCTGCGACGTTGCATGCGATTGGAACGGCCTTTCGACCAGGTCATGACCTCGCGTCCATCGAGCAGCAGATGCTCGCTCATGCAGTCCCGCCGCATCTCGCGAAGTGCCTCTGGGTTCGCATAGCTCTGCGCTCCGATAGCGATCATGTAGGGAATGAGCGTTTCGGGCAGGGTATGAAGATAGCTGGCGAGCTTTGGGGTCCCGCCATGCCTGAGCGCTGCGAAGTAAAGCCGCCACCGGCCCGCACCCCTTTCCAATGTGACGTTCTGCGGAGGAACGACGCCGCCATAATGCTCAACGATGACAGCAAGCATCACGCCGAGATCGTCGAGATCGAGGCGGCTAAGATCGTGCTCCCGCGCGATGGCCTTGCGATCGACCTGCGAGAGCAGGGCTTGTCCTGTTTGGAAAGTCGACCAGCTCTCCTCGATGTCTCTCCTGGCCGCGACTAGCACCGCTTCTATTTCCGATCGGGTCAAGGCGTCGCGAGGGCGCGTCTCTGCGTTTTTCCTTGGGAAGGCGTTGAACGGGATCTCAAGATTTGGTGCAACTAGCCTTGGCCAGTTCCGCTTCAACCAACGGACCATTTGCTTGAGCTGCGACCAGGCGGCGTGACGCGTGCTTTTTGCCCATGACTTGGCATTGAGCCATGCGATGAACGATCTTAACACGTCCGAGGTGACCTCGCGCATTGAGACGAGAGAGGGCATTCGCTCATCCAGGAACCCGAACCAGCGACGGAGTATGTGGAAGGCGCCCCTGCGTGTTGCGGCGCTGTGGCCCGCATGATGCTGTCGGAAGGCGAGTGCTATTTCGGCCGCGACCCCAGGCCTGTTGCGATAGACCGAGAAGTCGAAGCTGCGCTCCAGCTTGCCGTCGGGATCAAGGAAGTTGACGATCAGAGAACCGGGCACGCCCGCCAGCGGTACCGGTGATGGCGCGAGCCGATAATCCTTGCGCCGCCGGGCCATCACAGAAGAGCCTCATACAGCTCATCGACCGATGCCTCCACAAAAGTAAGATCGGTTGCCAGAACGCGCAAATAAATTGCGGTCGTGGTGAGGTCGGCATGCCCCAGGATCACCTGGAGGGTCAGGAGGGGATTGAGCTCCGGCTCGTGCTGTGCCCGCCGTTGCAGGAACCGGAGCATCGCCGTTGCGAAGGTGTGGCGCAACGCATGAAAGCTCGCGGTGACACCTTCGGCAGCCGCAGCTGCCGCGAACATTGCACCGATGCGCCGCGGACTGATCGCGCGTCCGGATTCCGTAAGGAAGACCGCGTCCGGTTCCCTATAGTCGCCATGTCGCGATCGCGCACGCCGGACAATGATGGTGCGCTCTTCACGCATATAGGTGCGTGTCCGATCGACCAGAGGCGATGGTGGATAAACGGTCCGCGGCTTGCCACCCTTGGTCTCCTCGATCTTGATGGCTGTCAGGGCATCCGAGTTGGATCGCGGAATCGCCCGTTGTCCCAATCCGGCGACTTCCATCCGGCGCATGCCTGTGGCGACGGCCCATTCAACGATCAGTCGGTCGCGTGATCCCAAATTGGCCATTACACGCCGCAGCATGGCTGGCGAAAGCGGCCTGGGAAGCGTCGGCGTATGTCGGACAGTCAATTCGTTGACGACCTGCTGTCCGCCTGTCGCGTCAACGTGCGCAAGAAAGCCTTGCGGCCGGCTCCGCGACAAGGCCAGTTCGCTCGCAGTGAACGGAGCATTTTCGGTCAGGCCAGCATTGACACACCATCGGTAGAACAGAGCGAGCGTTCTGATCCGGCCATTGATGGTGCTCCGTGCAAACGCTCGCCTCGTATGATCGCTGCGACCGGAGAGCATTCGATCGCGGTAGGCAGCGATTTCCGCCACCCCGATCACATTCCAGGCCCACTCATTGGCTTCGAGCGTCTGCCACCAGTCGTAGAGAACCTCGCCGTAAGTCCGCCACGTCTGGATGCTGCGCGTCCGTCCTCTCACGAGGGCAACATGCAATAACCAGGCACAGGCTGGTTCAACCAGCCGCATCTCGCGATCGAGCAGCATCGGAACGTGCGGCCGAGGAATACCGTTCGGCGCAAAGTCATCGGTGGTGAACAGCAGCTCTGCCAAACAGGTCTCCAATTCGGGCGACCCGCCGCTTTGCGGGGACAGGCCCTCGGGCCCGTCCCCGCAAAGCGGCGGAACAGCGTCCTACAAGTGAAAGACTGTCCTGATTCCAGTGCGGGAAGATGACAGAAAGGACGCGATAAAGATGGGACCTAACACGAG
>NZ_JAMYLH010000069.1:0-3401 GCF_040317925.1 Mesorhizobium sp. M1348
CTTATGCGTCGGGCGAGATTATGTGGCGGAGCCGCCCTGACCCCTTTCGGGTCGGCCAAACCCAGCTTGCCTCCGCCACATAATATTTCATGCCTCTCTCATGGCGCGGGATTCCCCTGTGCCACAACGCCGGAGGGGCAGAATGCTCGAGTTCTATTTTTCCTATTGTGGGGTGCTCAGGCGCCTGCGTAGCGGTGCACTCGGTGGCGAGATGGATCGCCTCGCGGAGCATTTTTTCACCCTTGGTTATAAGCGAGCGTCTGCCACGATTTACCTGAGCCGGATTGCGCGCTTTAGCCAGTTTGCCGCAACGCGCTGTGGTCCGATGCCTATCTCTCAAGATGTCGTCGACAGCTATTTGTGCACGTTTACTACGGATACTCCACGCATTGGAGCAGTGTCGGCACTGGGACACGCGCGGCGAGTGGCTCCAGAACGCTTCCTTGCTGCTGTTCCCAGTGTAGATAATGATCCGAATGCTCCGCTTCTGAGCTCCTTTTCGGACTATCTGAGCAGGGTGTGCGGACTGGAGTCAAAGTCTCGCGAAGGCGTTCTCCTGGGCAGCCGCCGCTTTCTGGATTGGTTCCATCGCCACCATTCCGGCCAAGACCTCGACGCATTGACGGCTGAGCATGTCCTTGCCGCTGTCGAACATCGGCTGTCACTATCGGCGACCTCCGGTACCCGCACCGCAGCAACTTCTCACATCCGGACATTTCTTCGGTTTTTGTATTGGGCTGGCCACCACGATCAGGATCTCGCGCGCGTCGTCCCCAGGACGCCCCACTGGCGTTTGGCTCATCTGCCGCCGCGCCTTGCATGGGATGACGTTCGGCGTGCAATTGATATGATCGGCGCAACGGCACCGGTTGACGTCCGCGATCGAGCCGTCCTGCTGCTGCTCGCCACCACGGGCATTCGCAACGGTGAGCTGCGCGCCCTTCAACTGCACGATATCCACTGGCGAACTGGCGAGGTTTTTGTCCGGCACACCAAGGGCAAGCGTGATCGGGTGGCCCCGCTCATCGAGGAAGCCGGTGCCGCGCTCGCCGACTACGTCCTGCGCGCTCGACCGAAGGTGGATAGTCCGTATCTGTTCCTGTCCTTCACGCCGCCCGTGGCACCATTCAAATGCGCGTCGCCTGTTTCGAGGATCGTGCGGAAGCGGTTGCGACATGGCGGGGTTGAACTCGGGCAGGTCGCAGGTGCGCATCTCCTGCGCCACAGTCTTGCCACCCAGCTCGTCAAGCAGCGAAGGCCGATCAACGAGGTCGCCGATCTCCTGGGACACCGCAGCATCAACACAACGGCGCTGTACGTAAAGGTCGCGACGTCGCAACTTGCCGAGGTCGCACTTCCCTTTCCGGGAGGCGTGGCATGACCGCCTTTGCCCGATTCCTCGGCGAGAAGGCCGAGTGTTACATCGAGCTACGCCACTCCCTCGGCTATGCCTTCAGCAAGCAAGCCGGCACGTTGCGGGCTTTCGTGAGGTACATTGAGCGCGCTCAGTTCGATGGGCCTGCCACTCGAACTTTGGCGCTGGATTTTGCCCTGTCGTTCAGCGGCGCCGCCAACAGCCGTGTCAGTCGTCACGGCGTGCTGCGCCGGTTTTACGAATATCTCGCCGTCTATGACGCGCGAACCGAAGCCTTGGAGCGCAGAGCTTTCCCCAGATCCAGAGCGATTCCGCCTCCGCGAATCCTCAGCGAGGCCGAGTTGGCATCACTCATCGACGCATGCCGCCGCATCTCGCCGGGAATCCTTCTCAAGGGGCGGACAATGGCCACGCTGATCGGATTATTGGCGAGCTCGGGGCTGCGATCAGGCGAAGTGGTCAGACTTGATCGTTCCGACGTTGATCTGGCCAACGGGATTCTCCTCATTCGGAAGACGAAGTTCCGCAAGGACCGTCTCGTTCCAGTTCACACGACGACCCAGGCTGCCCTTCGTAGCTACGTCCATGAACGGGATGCCGCTTTTCCCATGCCCAAGGACCAGGCCTTTTTCCTCAGCTCTCGTGGCAATCGCCTCTCGGCGACAGGCCTGCAAAACGGCTTTGCCGAGGCCCGCAAGCTTGCTGGTCTCGATGGCGGCAAGCCATTAAGGCCACACGATCTCAGGCACCGGTTCGCCGTGACCCGTCTCGGCCTCTGGCATCAGCAGCGCGCAGACGTTCAGGCGTTGCTCCCGTTGCTCGCCACATATCTCGGTCACGCCAGCTACAGCGACACTGCCTACTATCTCACCGGTTCGGCAGATCTTCTCGCCATTGCGGCGGAGCGCGCCTTCCTCGACGGAGGTGCAGCATGAGCGAACACCTGCTGCTGGCGCCGCTCCTGGAGTCCTACTTTCGCCGGCGCTTGACCAAACAACGCAATGCGACTCCCGCGACCGTGGCCAGCTATCGCGATGCCTTGCGCATGCTGATCATCTTTGCCGCCACCCGATTGGCGAAGAAGCCGGCCGCATTGGCACTCGAAGACCTCGATCGAGACCTCGTTCTCGCCTTCCTCGACGAGCTCGAGGAGAAGCGCAAGAACGTCATCGCCACGCGCAACGCCCGACTAGCGGCCATCCGATCCTTCTTCCATCACGTAGCAGCCGCTGACCCGGCGTCCTTCGGTGTCGCCCAACGCGTGCTGACGATTCCCATAAAACGGGCTCACATTGAGGTGACGCACCACCTCACCAAGGCCGAAGTGGACGCCCTTATTGCGGCCCCCGATCAGAGGACGTCCCGTGGGCGGCGCGACCGAACGTTTCTACTGTTTCTGGCACGGACCGGCGCCCGGGTCTCCGAAGCCACCGGCGTCAACGCAAACGACCTTCAGTTGGAACGGCCGCACCCACAAGTGCTGCTGCGCGGCAAAGGGCGCAGAGACCGCGTCGTCCCCATTGCTAAGGACCTGGCGCGGGCGCTGACATCCTTGTTGAGCGAGCGCGGGATCACCCATCACGAGCCGCGAGCGATATTCGTCGGCGCCCGCAACGAACGCCTGACTCGTTTCGGAGCGATCCATATCGTGCGGCGTGCGGCCACAGAGGCCGTGCCTACCAGGCCGGCCTTGGCCGACAAGCCCATATCGCCGCACATCTTCCGGCACTCCCTCGCCATGAAGCTTCTCCAGTCCGGCGTGGACCTTTTGACGATCCAAGCCTGGCTCGGGCACGCACAGGTCGCCACGACCCACCGCTATGCCGCAGCGGATGTCGAGATGATGCGCAATGGACTCGAGAAGGCGGGCGTCACCGGCGCTCACGGCGTGCGTTTCCGACCAAATGACTCCGTTCTGCAACTGCTGAACAGCATCTAAATATTATGTGGCGGAAAAATCCGGACCGGCGGGCCTAGGCTGGCACCAGGAAGGCTCCGCCACATAATCTCGCCCGACGCATAAGAA
>NZ_JAMYLH010000070.1:0-2895 GCF_040317925.1 Mesorhizobium sp. M1348
TGCGATCAAGTATATGGGGGTGGACGGCACGACGCCGAAGCCGCGGAATGCATCTGCGTCCTGAATGCACGGCCGATAGCCCGTAGTTCGGGGCCGGGAGGCGCCGTCACCGTGGCGATCATGCATTTCACGCCCCAGCTCATTGGGCGCAGCAATGGCCGCAGCCCCGTGCTGTCGTCCACGTATCATCATTGGCACCCATGGAACACGAGGCCGAGGCGCGCACCGTCGACCATTCGAGCAAGCGCAATCTCGCCCATGAGAAATTTGTTCTGCCGCCCGACGTGCCGGCCTAGTCTAGGTGTTCGGTCCCGGCATTTGCTGGAGCGGATTGAGAGTGAAGCGTTCCGGTTGTGACGCCCACGCCTTGCACATGAACTCGTAGGGCGTGAGACCCTTGAGGGTCTTGAGTCTGCGAGCGAAGTTGTAGGCGGCAACGAAGTCGGCGAGATGGGTGCGTAGCTGGTCATGGCTCTCGTAGTAGAAGCGCTTGACGGTGGCGTCCTTGATGGTCCGGTTCATTCTCTCGACCTGGCCGTTGGTCCACGGATGCCTTGCCTTGGTCGTGCGGTGCTCGATGTCGTTCCTGGCGCAGGCGTATTCGAAGGCGTGAGCGCGGAAGATCTCGCCATTGGCGATTGCCTCCTTGATCAGCGGCACCGCCGAGCACCGGCACCGGGGGTGGTGAACTGGATGCCGTTGTCGGTAAGCACGGTGTGAGGGCACGGCCGCGATCAGCCGGAGCAGGAACTCTTTAGAGACGGCGGTGGGGGCCTTCTCGTGCAACTCGACGAAGGCGAACTTCGAGGTGCGGTCGATAGCGACGAACATGTGCAGTTTGCCCCGCTCGGTCCTGACCTCGGCAATGTCGATGTGGAAGTAGCCGATCGGGTAGCTCTTGAATTTCCTCTTCGCCGGTTTGTCGCCCTCGACATCCGGGAGCCGGCCGATGCCATGGCGTTGCAGGCAGCGATGCAATGAAGACCGCGTCAGGTGCGGGATGGTCGCCTGAAGCGCATAGAGGCAGTCGTCGAGCGGCCGCGGCGGCGCGGCGGTCGAGCTCGAACGGCTGAAGCTGCTCGAGGTGCAGCGCGCCGAGAACGTGGGGCCGGCGATCGAGAATGTCACGAAGCCGCACGCGATCGCCGCTGGTCGTCGGCGGCGCCGGGCCAAGACCACGATGATGATGGCCGCGCGGGAAGCCTGGGAGCTCGCCGGCGTGCTTGCCGGCAAGGCGGCCAAGGGCCTCGAGAAGGAAGCGGACAGCACGAGCTGCAGCGCGACAATTCCAGATCGTCGCGCTACAACGAGCCGAACGCTGACGTCATGGGGACTGCACTGGATAGAAGGCAGCGAGGCGCTCGACGCCAGGACCGTCTTCGTCCTCGACGAGGCGGTTGCCTCGCCGGCGCCAAGCTGGTGCTCGTGGCCGATCCCGAGCAGGTCCAGCCGATCGAGGCGATCGACAGCGTAAGGAATGGACCGCGCACCGCCTCGCTCGATCTGGCGCGCGGCCGGATCGCCGAGGCGATCTCTGCCTATCGAAAGCAAGGCAAGGTGCTCGGCTCCGTAGTGAAGGTCGAGGCCGTCGCCAAACTGATCGCGGACTGGGATCGCAACTACGATGCCTCGAAGACCTTGCTGATCCTGGCGAATCTGCGCCGCGACGGTGCCGGCCTTCGGGATCGTCGGATGGGCCCATCCGTTCAGGGCGGCCGGCGTGCTGTTCCCGGTGTTCCCGGCACGGGATGGCTGGGCCTTGCGGCTGACGCCATCCCCTTGGCAAGGGATCTGGCTGTGGTCCGTGCCGCATCGTGGACGGCCCCACCCCTACCAGAGGGGTTTACGGGGGTCGAGGTGGAAATGGGGCAGAGCCTCGGCCGGAACGGCGCGCTCGACCGGCAGCTTGACCTGATCGCCACGGTCATGCGGCGTCGCGGAGCAGGGTGTAAAGGTCATCGTGCTTCCCGAGATCGCGCTCGGGTTCTGGACGCGGGCGGTAGAGCACCTGAAGCCGGCTCGTCGAGAGGTTCATCGCCGAGGCGGGTTCGACCGATCCACTTGCCGTCACCTTTCGATCCCACGATCGAGTAGTGCTGGTTCCCCGCCCGACCACGCCGGAAGAAGGCATGGCCCTGATCCGGCAGCATGTCGGGCAAGGCTCTCATGCGCGTCGGCGTACACCCGTATCCGGCAGGCTCGGCGTAACGGACGTGCGCCAACATCCTCATCGGGGCGAAGTTTTCAGCAAGGTCTACCGGCAACCCGGCCGATGAGACCTTCGGCGATGCGGTCCATGCGTGGAGCGGGCATTTCGAGAGGAGCGCGGTGTTCGCCGAGCTGGATCCGGGCGACGTGAAGCTCGGCGTCCCCGGCCGCAAAAAGGGGATGGTGAGAGGGGCGATGCCGCTACGGCCAGGCCCGCGAACATTCATAAATTGGCGGTGCAGGGGTGCTCCCGCACGTTTGCGTTTACATCGCGGTTGACAAAGTATGAAAAACCATAGAATGGAACGGTGTTCCAGATATATAAAACGTTCCATATATGTGGACGTTCCAAGGTGGGTGGCGATGAAATTAGGCATCTTACGGGTGCGGCTTAGTCTGATCGCACCTCGCTCAACGTAGGCTTTAGTAAAATCCTGCCCCAGTTGTCGTAGAGTACATTCAAAGTAATGGCGGAGGTGATGTCGGTATTCATTTCATTAGCTCGACAGTCGTGAGGCCTTTTTTGAAGGCATCTTCTGAAAAAATATCTGTTTCAACAGCGCGTGGCCTTTGTGTCCAGGCGGTGGCCCGGGGCAATTGGAGAAAGGCCTGCGCCTAGACATCGACCGAATGGATAGTCTTTCTTTTGGGTTCTCCGCCGCTCCCAAATGCAATGCAGGCAGGGCT
>NZ_JAMYLH010000071.1:0-2781 GCF_040317925.1 Mesorhizobium sp. M1348
TGACAAACCGCTCAGCGGCAGCGCAAGATCGTTCATGGTGGGTGTGGTCTCCGGGAAATGGTTCGGATCGGCTTAAGCAACCAAATCCTACGTCATTTCAACGGCTTGCGCCACATCCACCAACCCCCATGAATTTGGTTAGGTTGATGCGGCGTGCCGCCGCCGTGAGGCCGCGCTCGCTCAGCAGCGCGTCGAGAACGACGAGAAGATTCAGATCGAGCCCTTTGAAACGCATGTCTTAGCTATCCATAGCCTGGATGCATTTGATTGAAACAAACGATTTTACCAATTTTCCGGAATGTCGCATGGACTTGGCAGGACCTCACGTGCGCCGATCACTGCCTCTATCGCGTGGCGAGTCCCTTGAGAAGAGCCCGAAAGAGGAAATCTGTCGCGTGCGGTGGAGATTGTACTGGGAATGAGAGGCAGCGCTCCGATCATGTCGAACTCTCCGACGAATGGCGGACCGGTACAATAGTTGATCGCAACTGGTCCGGAGCTATGAAACATCTCGATTACATATGAGGTGCCGAGTGAATACGCTGACAGCACCCACCGTCGCAGCGTTTAGCTGACGTTTGACGACGGTTCCTATCCATTTACACGCAGATTCTTGATGTGCTGGCGCAAAAGCGGGAGGCCGGCGACTTTTCTTCGTCATCGGGCTGACGCCGCAGAAGCCGGAACTCGTCCGGTTCCTATGGGCATTGGGCTTGGTCGGTCGCACAGGCTCTATGAGGGGCAATTTTGGCAACGCGACGCGACTCGGGTTTTGAACGACGCCGAAAACGCAAGCTGGAAAGGAACAAGATGGCAGATCAACTCGCCAACGAAATAATCGCCATGATCAAGAAGCGCGCCGCGTCGGAGGGCGGCATAGCGCCTGCCACAGGCGGCGAGATAACGGCTGCCACGGGACTGACTTCGCTCGGTATCGATTCACTGGGATTGGCGGACGTTCTCTGGGACCTGGAGCAGGCCTACGGCATCGAGATCGAGATGAATACGGCCGAGGCATGGTCGGATCTCCAGAATGTTGGGGACATGGTGGAAGCCGTGCGCAGCTTGCTCGCTAAGGGGGTGTGAATGGACAGGCGCGTCGTGATTACTGGGATTGGCGGGATTTGCGGGCTTGGGACCAACGCCGCCGCCATTTGGACAGAGATGCGAGAAGGCCGCTCCGCCATCGGCCCAATCGTCAACTCCGAGCTCCATGAATTGAGGGTCAGGATCGGTGCCGAGATCAAGGCGCTGCCGGAGCATGACATCGACGGCAAGCAACTCATCTCCATGGACCGCTTCAGCCTGCTCGCTGTGCTTGCGGCGCGCGAAGCTATGCGTCAGGCCGGACTTTCCTCCAAAGAGGGAAATAGCTATCGCTTCGGTGCGACGGTGGGCGTTGGCGGCTGCGGGTGGGATGCGATCGAGCAAACCTACCGCGCCATCCTTCTGGGCGGTAAGCGTGCCGCTCTCTTGACTGTACCCAAGGCGATGCCGGGTGCCGCTGCCGGCCAGGTCAGCATGAGTCTCGGCCTGCGCGGGCCGGTCTTCGGCGTCACGTCCGCCTGTTCCTCGGCAAACCATGCGATTGCCTGCGCGGTGGACCAGATCAGGCTCGGCCGGGCCGACGTGATGCTTGCCGGCGGCAGCGAAGCGCCGCTCATATGGGGTGTGCTGAAGGCATGGGAAGCGATCCGCGTGCTTTCGCCCGATACTTGCCGGCCATTCTCGGCCGATCGCCAGGGCCTGTCGCTTGGTGAAGGCGCCGGCATGGCGGTGCTGGAAAGCTACGAGCATGCCCTGGCTCGGGGCGCCACCATCCTTGCCGAAATTGCCGGTGCCGGCCTTTCCGCCGATGCGTCCGACATCGTCGCGCCGACTGTCGAGGGGCCGGAGGCAGCAATGCGGGCCTGCCTTGCCGATGCCAGGCTGGACGCCGAGGATGTCGACTATCTCAACGCGCACGGCACCGGCACCAAGGCCAACGACCAGATCGAGACGGCGGCGATCAAGCGCGTCTTCGGTCAGCACGCCTTCTCAATGTCCATTTCTTCTACCAAGTCCATGCACGCGCATTGCCTCGGCGCGTCCGGCGCGCTCGAGTTGATCGCCTGCGTGATGGCTATCCGCGAGAGCGTCGTGCCGCCGACTGCCAATTATCGTGAGCTGGACCCCGATTGCGATCTCGACGTCACGCCCAATGTGGCACGCGAGCGCAAGGTGCGCGTGGCACTGAGCAACTCCTTCGCCTTTGGCGGCACGAACGCGGTTCTGGCGTTCAGGCAGGTGTAGAAGCCATGAGAGATGCCTCCGGCCACATTATCTCTCGCATCCAGATGCTTGCCGGATAACTATTGTGAAGGGCGGGTCATTGACCGCCTCGGCGAATGCGGGAAGTGGCAGCGGAAGCTCGACGATCCGGGGGTATCGTCTTTGCGAAATTCTTAACTGTTGAAGCGGCTTGGACGTACCGCCGCCCCGTAAAAGGTAAGCGAGGCCCTGCGGGCTCGGCTTGAGGGTCTGAAGCTGTACACGACAATGTCTGGAAGCCGCAGGGTCGGCTCTGCGCCCGTTATAGTCGCCTGAGTGCTGCCGGCCCGGCCGCGCCGCGGGCGCCGTCAACGAACTCCTTGAACCTGCGGACCTTGCCTGTCTTGGCCGACGCTTCGAAGCGCGCCGTCGTGCTGGCCTCCAGATCCGCGACATGCTTGCGCAGGGTCGTGGTGGGCGCGAGGCCAAAGATGAAGTCGACGTCGTTGGCGCGGCACCAGTCGATGACCT
>NZ_JAMYLH010000072.1:0-2479 GCF_040317925.1 Mesorhizobium sp. M1348
CGTTCGCCCAGACCATCCAGGGCAATGCCGGCGCCAATGTCATCAACGGCCTCGGCGGCGCCGACATGATGAGCGGCTATGGTGGCAACGACACCTATTATGTCGACAATGCTGCCGACAAAGTGGTCGAGGCCGCTGGCGGCGGCTCCGACAAGGTGCTTGCCTCGGTGAGCTATGTCCTTTCGGCTGGCTCGCAGGTCGAGCTTCTTGCGACCACGAACCCCTCCGGTACGGCCGCAATCAATCTCACCGGCAACGAGTTCACCCAGACCATCCAGGGCAATGCCGGCGCCAATGTCATCAACGGTGGACACGGCGCGGACACCATGATCGGTTATGGCGGCAACGACACCTATTATGTCGACAATGCCGGCGACAAAGCGATCGAGGCGGTAGGCGGTGGCACCGACAAGGTGATCACTTCGATGAGCCATGCGCTTGCCGCCAGCTCGCAGATCGAGCTTCTCGCCACCAGCAACCCGTCCGGCACAGCGCCGATCCACCTCAACGGCAACGAGTTCGCCCAGACCATCCAAGGTAATGCCGGTAGCAATGTCTTCAATGGCCTCGGTGGTGCCGACACGATGGTCGGCTATGGCGGCAACGACAGCTACTATGTCGACAATGTCGGCGACCGAGTGATCGAGGCGGTAGGCGGCGGTCGCGACAACATAGCCACCACGGTGAGCTATGCGCTTGCGGCCGGCTCGGAGGTCGAGCTTCTCGCTACGAGGTACCCCTCCGCCACCACGGCAATCAACCTAACCGGCAACGAGTTCGCACAGGCCATCCAGGGCAATGCCGGCGCCAATGTCATAAAAGGCGGCGGCGGTGCCGACATCTTGACCGGTAACGGAGGCAATGATGCATTCGTGTTCAACAGCGCTCTTGGGGCCGGCAATATCGACAGGATCACCGACTTCAACAAGCTCCAGGACAAGATCCAACTCGACGACGCGGTTTTTGCCGGGCTTAAGCTGGGTGGCCTTTCATCCGATGCTTTCTTTGCTGGCACGGCCGCGCATGACAGCTCCGACCATATAATCTACAACAGCTCAACCGGGGCGCTGTCTTTCGACAGCGACGGGATCGGTGGCGCAGCTCAAATACAGTTCGCCACTCTCTCTCCAGGTCTGTCGCTTGCAGCAGGTTCGTTTCTCGTGATCTGAACGACCCGGAACGGCGGACCTTCTGCTCGAGCCGGTCCGCCGTTCCGTCTTTGTTCAAGCACCGGATTTTTCCAAAGGGGGTGCCCATTCGGGCTGATGCTCAACCTTGTCACCCAGCGGGTTCGCTAGCAGGGCATCATTGAAGGGTGGCTTGAATCTGCCCGTCACCGAGTTTACTCGGCGCGGTTCTCGACCGCTTCCGTGCCTTGAACGGCTAGTGAATCTCAGTGAAATAGAAGCTCATCGCACGGTGCATGACGAAGCAAAACGGCTTCGCGAGTAATCTGGTATGCACTTTCTCGTCTCTTTACTCTTATTCTTACTCTTATTCGATTCTTCTCGGCAACGAACGGTCAGATCCCATCTGAACCTGGAATCGAGTACCAGATCCCGAGGCCGCTATCAGATCCTCTGCGCAATAGCGGCCATAGCTTCGCAAACCGCCCCTTCGCAGATCAGGGATAGATAAATCGGGAATGCCAATTACCTGAGCGCGAGAGCAGGGACCAGGCACCGCAACCCCGGCAGTCATTCGGCAGTTGTCCCTCGCTCATAAACGTCGGCCGAACAGTTTTTTACGTCGCTTAAGTCTTCCTCATGAGCGAGTGCGGCAGGCGCTCCGACTGGGAACCGCCCCTATTCTCACCTTGAGCGGTTTCCTACATTGATTTGATCTCGATCACGGAGATCTGCCGACCGATATAAGATGATGAGCGCAGATGCCTACGAATTGTCCACAACTAATTGCTTACGGCAGTGAGACTGCGGAGCGGCTTGGCTCTTAAGTTAACGTCTGTCTTATTTTCATCTCGTAAGGTAAATTTATAAATCAAAACAAACCAATAATGTAACGTCCCCGTAATACAAAAGGTCATGAGTTGCGAATCTACAGCTGCTTCAAAATAAAGTCGCGATTCCGCCGGGATTGTGACCTCAGAAAGCGATAAATTTCTTGTCTGCAATCGGTTTTGCCAAAATAAGCCACAATGCGTGCAGCATTTCTACAAACGCTCAATGATTCTATCAACGGGTGTCTGTATGTGATTTGGCGCTAATATACACCCTCTAGTAGGTAGGCCTCGGGCGCTATCGAACGAGAAAAAAGGAATATTGGATGGCAACTCTGCACTACACCTCGGGTGGTTCCGCCACCGAAATTGCAACCGCCGGCTTCAATTTGGCCGACGTTCAATATGCTAGCCAGGTTAACGCATTGCCGGATGGCATGAAGGGCCTGGTCTATCTCAATGAGCATGAGGGCGTGACCTCATCCTTCATCGAGAAAATGACCCCCTTCCTTGGCAATCCGA
>NZ_JAMYLH010000073.1:0-1920 GCF_040317925.1 Mesorhizobium sp. M1348
CTCTTCGCTGTTCTCGCAGCGAAGCCGATGTCCGAAATACGGGTGCCAACGGTAATGGACCTCGACCTCCTGCCCAACATGGGCAGAATGACCCCGAGATGGCCTGTGGCCTGATGGCGCGCTCGACGGTGTTGGAGTCGATTTCGATGCGGCCGTCGGTGAGGAAGCGCTCCAGCGCGGCACGCCGGCCGAGCGCATAGCGGATCGCCTCGGCGGGCTTCGATTTTCCCGACAGCTTCGGCAGCTCCTTTTCCCACAGCGCAAAGAGAGCGGCAACGACGGCGGCGGATTTCTCCTGACGCGCAGTTATCCGTACTGCCGGGTCCTGGCCGCGTACGGCCTCCTCGGCGGCCCACAGTGGGGCCATCTGCGCCACCGTCTGCGAGGCGATAACGGAGGAGCCTGCGGCATGCAGTTCGTAGAACTTGCGCCGCACGTGCGACCAGCACGCCGCCAGCGTCACGCCGTCGTTGCCCCGATCGGATCGGGCCAGCCGGTTATAGGCGGCGTATCCGTCGACTTGCAGGATCCCGCGATAGCCGTCCAGATGACGGGCAACACATTCGCCGGCGCGGCTGTCCTCGAAGCGATAGACAACAATGGGCGGTCCACTGCCGCCAAAGGGCCGATCATCGCGGACATAGGTCCAGAGGTAGGCCGTCTTGGCCTTGCCAGATCCCGGCGCCAGCGTTGGCAGCGTGGTCTCATCGGCGAAGACCCGCTCCCCCTGCTTGATGCGGGTCAGTGCGTAATCGGCGAGCGGCTCGAGCTCGAACCCGAGCTTGCCCATCCACTGCGCCATCTGTGACCGGTCGATCTCGACCTGATCGCGGGCATAGATCGCTTCCTGGCGGTAGAGCGGCAGGCCATCGGCGTATTTCGACACCGCGATCTGCGCCAGCAGCGCTTCGGTCGGAATGCCGCTTTCGATGATGCGGGCGGGCGCGGCTGCCTGGATGACGCCGTCCCAACCCTTGTAGGCATATTTGGGGCGACGCGTGACGATCACCCGGAACTTCGCCGGGGTGACATCGAGCCGTTCGGAGACGTCCTCGCCGATCAGGATCTTTTCCAGCGCTTCGCAGCCAGCAGGCGTCTCGGGCTCGATGACCACCTCGATCCGTTCGAGATGGGCCGCAAAGCCTTTGCGAGGGCGCGGGGCGCGCTTCGCTTTCGAGCCGCCCGCAGACTTCTCCATCTGCGCTTGGATGGCCGCCACGCCGGTTTCGATCTCGTCGAAGACCAGAGCGTACTGCTCCTCGCTCAGCGCACCGGCCCGCAACCTTTCGGAGCGGCTGCCGAAGCGCGACCGCTCCAGCATCTTCACCACCGCCGTCAGTCGTGCGATCCGCTGCTCGGCGCTCTTGTTGACCAACTCGAGATGCGTATTGTGGGCTTCGAGATCGGCATTACGCTCTTCCAGACCGGCGGCTTTTTCGGCCATGGCAACAACCATCGCCTTGAGCGCGTCAACGTCGTCCGGGAGCGCGAGATCGGGTGCCGACATGGCCAAAATCAGAGCATATTCGCGGGCAATTTTCCCGCGTTTTCAGCTCCCTGATTCATCATGCCGCAGGGTTTTACCCAACCGATTGCGGCCGCCTGACGGTCTCCGTTCGAACCCGTTTCCAGTCCATTCCGTCAACCAGAGCCATGAGCTGAGCATGATTGAGCTGGACCCGGTGGTGGCCGATCCGCGGCCAGCAGAACTTCGCCTCATCCAGCCGCTTGGCATAAAGACACACGCCGCTGCCGTCCCACCAGACGATCTTGATCCTGTCCGCTCTTTTGGCGCGGAATACATAAAGTGCGCCGTTGAACGGTTATGTGGCGCGCCACATAACCGTTCTTATGCGTCGGGCGAGATTATGTGGCGGAGCCGCCCTGACCCCTTTCGGGTCGGCCAAACCCAGCTTGCCT
>NZ_JAMYLH010000074.1:0-1801 GCF_040317925.1 Mesorhizobium sp. M1348
TTCGCTGTTCTCGCAGCGAAGCCGATGTCCGAAATACGGGTGCCAACGGTAATGGACCTCGACCTCCTGCCCAACATGGGCAGAATGACCCCGAGATGGCGATCGGTCGGACGGAGCGCTCGACGACGTTGCTGTCGATCTCGATGCGGCCGTCTTCGAGGAAGCGCGAGAGCCCTTGCCAGCGTGAGAGCGTGTAACGGATTGCCTCTGCCAGCTTGGTCTTTTGGCTGATCAGGCCGAGCTTCTCACGCAGCCATGGGTCGAGTGCTGCGATGATTGAAGCACTCCTTTCCTGGCGCGCAGCGCGGCGCTCGTCGGCCGATCGGCAACGGATGTCATCCTCGATCTTGTAGAGTTCGGCGATCCGTCTCAGCGCCTCGCTGGCAATCGGCGCGGGACCGGCCGCTGCCAGTTCATAAAAGCGCCGACGGACATGCGCCCAGCAGAAGGCAAGCGTGACGCCGCTTTTGTCGGCCAGCACGCGATAGCCGCCATAGCCGTCGACTTGCAAGATTCCGGTGAAGCCTGCGAGATGAGCGATCGGACGCTCGGCCTTTCGGTCCGGCGCATAGACATAAGCGACGCCCGGCGGGTCGGCTCCCTGCCATGGCCGATCATCACGCGCATAGGCCCAGAGCTGCCCGGTCTTGGTCCTGCCTCGGCCGGGATCGAGCACCGGCGCAGTCGTCTTGTCGGCGAAGAGCTTCGGCGAGGCCTTCAGCTTGCCAAGCAGCCGCTCATGCACCGGACGCAGGTGTCAGGCGGCGCGGCCGACCCGGTCGGCCAGCGTGGAGCGATCAAGATTAATGCCTTGCCGGGCATAGATCTGCGCCTGACGATAGAGCGGCAAGTGATCGGCGTATTTGGAGACCAGCACCTGGGCAACCGTTGCCTCTGTCGGAAGACCACCCTCAATCAGCCGGGCCGGCGCGGGAGCCTGAACGACCACATCCTCACAGGCGCGGCAGACATATTTGGGCCGGCGCACGACAATCACACGCAGCTGCGCGGGAATGATATCGAGCCGCTCGCTCACGTCCTCACCGATTCGATGCAACCCATTGCGGCAGCACGGGCAGGCATGGTCCTCGATGTCGACGACCATCTCCACGCGAGGAAGATGCGCCGGCAGCGAGCACGGTTGGCCTGACGTTTGGCAGTCTTTACCAGACGTTCCGCGGGAGCAGCCTGCTCGTTCTTCTCCTCGTCGGCCGCCTCGATCTGCTCGGCTTCCTCAAGCCCCAGTAGAAGCTGGTCTTCCGGCAGCGTCTCGGCACGCCGGCCGAAGCGGTGACGCTGCAATTCCTTGATGATCTGGATCAGACGGCATTCTCGACGTCGCGCGCCAGGACCATCGCCTTCAGCGCGTCCGGATCGTCGGGAAGCTGGTCAGCCGTCATCGCCATGACCGGATCAGACCATATTTCGCCGACAGCCCGCGACAGCAGAATCCAGGCTGATTCACTTCGTCGCGGGTCAGCCCGCCTGGACTGGAACGCGGGTCCGGTGCGCCTCGTGGACCCGCCGCCAATCGAGCACAGTTGCGCGGCCGTCAGCCGCATCACGCCGTCCTGCACTTTCGGCCAGCGGAACTCACCGTCCTCCAGGCGCTTGGCATAAAGACAGATGCCGGTGCCGTCCCAGAAGATCAGCTTGATCCGGTCCGTCCGCTTCGCCCGGAAGACGTAGACCGCCCCGCTGAACGGTTATGTGGCGCGCCACATAACCGTTCTTATGCGTCGGGCGAGATTATGTGGCGGAGCCTTCCTGGTGCCAGCCTAGGCCCGCCGGTCCGGATTTT
>NZ_JAMYLH010000075.1:0-1669 GCF_040317925.1 Mesorhizobium sp. M1348
TGGCCGAGAAAAATTAATAGAAACAAAGGAGGCCGCGATGAGAGAGTATTTTTCATTTCAGCTATTCATGAGAATGTCGACTGCGTTATTTATTGGTGCCGCTATCTATTCCATCGTTTTCGGGAATACATGATAGCGCTTGGAGTCCGCGCTTAGACTTTCTCGAGACCAAGTCGCTGACATTTCCCGATCCTGAGCAGTAGCTACGACGCGGCGGGACGCGCTTCGCGAACTGCTCCGACCTGCCAGCAGATCACTCAGGGAAGAAACCACCCTGCGGCGCTAGGTGCAACCCAGTGTGGCCATACCCGCGGCAGCTCGTGGCCCCTGAGCAGACGTTGATGTGTCGAGGTGCCGGCTGGTGAAGCCCAGCCTTCCCAAGCCCTTGCGCACTTCCGGCGCGCCCATGAACAGTCTCCACAAAAGCCCTGTACGATGGTTCTCGATCATCGCGATGATTGGCCCCTGATTGATCGCTAGATATGTCCGGGAGTACCAGTTGCGAGGTTCGCAAAACGCGTCGACAAAGCCGAAGCGGTCCCATATGCGGTTTCGAGGCTTGGTCAGGAAACCGCGCAGTGCGCGCATCGCTTCCCCCGGAGCATAAGGGAAACTCGACAGGGCAGCGGACGGGGCGATTACGCCAAAGTCCCTGTCAGGTGCACTTGCGATGTATCCTCGCGGCCCATGGCTCGCGGTCAGACCCCAGCAGTCAGGGCCGTATCCCAGATGGTTATGGGGATTGCGGACGCAATGCCGATAATTGATCTGCGTATGACGGAGGTTCTGTTGCCAGTAGTCGGCGTATCGGTCGCTTAGGCCTCGTGGATCGAGCCCGCAGAAGGAATATTGCGAAAAGAAGAGCGGACCACCAGAATCCATTCCCAATGGCAGGACGATCCCGTAATGATCGCGCCCGTTTCGAAAGTCGGATCCGCCAGCAAAGCCTTCGTGATAGATGCCCGGATCAATGGGGTGGCGAGTTGATCCCGCCGCCAGCACGAAGGTGAGCATGCATTCGTTCCAACCTCTGATCGGGCTGTCCATCGCCCAGCCGTGGTTCGGGCTCCAGTGCCACATCAGTTGCCGGGCCCCGCGTGTGAACCAGTTCCACTCGGCCTGTGACAACAGCGCGTTCACGCTATGGCGAAGGCGTGCTTCCTCGGTTGCCATCCCGGCGAAATACTCGCGGGCGCAGATCAGACCTTGAAACAGGAAAGTGGTTTCGACCAGATCAGCGCCGTCATCCTTGCGACGGAATGGAATTGTCGCACCGGTACGGCCATTGATGAAATGCGGGAACACGCCGTGGTAGCGCGGCGAGCTTTCCAGGAAATCCAGCATTCGATGCAATCGGCATAATGCCGCCGCGCGATCGATCCAACCGCGTTCAACAGCAACGATGATTGCCATGATGCCGAAGCCAGAGCCGCCAATGGCTGCGAGATCGTTGGCCGGAGCACCGGTGGTCTTCTGTCGATCTCGGGCAAGACCACTGACGGGATGTGCGCCTTCCCAGAAGTACCGGGCCGTTTGCCGTTGCACGATATCCAGCAGCGCTTCATCTTCGAGGTCGCGAACGTTTGCCGGGAAGTCGGGTGCTTGGAGCGTGCTGGGAATCATCGAGCCGGTGTTCCTGAAATGGGCATACAGACCGCCGGTCAATATG
>NZ_JAMYLH010000076.1:0-1506 GCF_040317925.1 Mesorhizobium sp. M1348
CCCCGCAAAGCGGCGGAACAGCGTCCTACAAGTGAAAGACTGTCCTGATTCCAGTGCGGGAAGATGACAGAAAGGACGCGATAAAGATGGGACCTAACACGAGACCCTGCATTGGACATCGGCTCCTCAGCGGCTGAACAGGGACCTCAGCCGCTACCACAAGGATCGCACGGATCGGGCGCGCGAAGAATTGCTCGTCGAGCTTGGTGCCGCGATGCTCTGCGCAGACCTCGATATCGTCCCTGAGCTGGAGCCGAGGCCCGATCATGCCGCCTATATTCAGGGCTGGGCCAGCCTGCTGGGCAGCGACAAGCGGGCGATCTTTCAGGCGGCCGCCCACGCACAACGCGCGGTCAATTATCTCCACGAATTCCAGCCCCAGGCGGAAGAAATGGCGAGTGCGGCCTGATGTTACGCGCTCCGCTGTTGCAAGGGGAGAGCGCCGAGCCCTCCCCGATCCGCTTTCGCGTCATCAGTTTGGGCGCGGGAGTGCAATCGACCCCTTCGTCCTGATGGCGGCACACGGTTATTTTTGCCCTATATTCGCCGATACTTGCAGGGAAGCGGTCGTTGTCTACGACCATCTTCGCTGGTTGCCTCGCCGAATGTGCTGCCCTTTGCGCGAAATCTCCCCAACGTCGCTGAGGGCAAGCATCGGGCATCGATTCCCGCTTTACCCCCGGCACCGTCGACCGGGATTTCCATGCGGATAAGCCGAGCCGCGAGACCATAGAGAAGCGCATAACTCGGCGGGATTGCCTCAACTAGGTCGACATCTTGACGTGGCCGGCTAGGGCCAGCTCGACCTTTGGCCAAATGAAGGATGTGCGGCGTGTGATGGTCCAGTTTGGCAAGCGTCGTTCGCTCGGCAGAGCACATCAGGGTGAGCCCCGCCTTGCGGCTGGCCCCGTTCGGGCGGTAACCCGAGGCCGAACCCTGATCAGCCGGCTGGTGCCGGCGTCCAGCCCAAAGATGCCTATCGATGTCCGCTATGCGGCCGCTCCTGCTTGAACAGCAGATTATCGGGCTCCTGGGACTCGCCTCGCGGCCCGTCATCGTTCGGCCGATATCAGGAGGCGGGTGCGGCTCTTTCCTAGCTGTCCGTCGTTCTACAATGACGCGTGACGGGGACGGCCAGGCTTGATGGTGCCTGACGTTAGTCGAAGTTGCGGTGATCATGCCGATGGGAGCTCGACCGTCGTCTGGCCGGCGGTTTCATGGAAAGGCCCACCACCTGCGTCCTCGATGGGGCTGGTCTGACCGAAGGCCGTCTTCGCTTCGCTGCGCCTCGTTCTTAAACCCGCAACAGCCGGTCGCGACTTTCTTCCCCTGGCGGCTGCGCCGCCATTCCGCGCGGAACAAGAAAGCCTCCCCCTGGCTGCCCTTCACTGTCGTTGCGGCCCTAAGGACCACCCCATTGCGCACGCCCCAAGGGGGCCCCCGGGGGTGCGGGCCCAACGCCAACCCGACCAAGCACCCCAACGCGGTCGCGGTGGTGGCGGGCCC
>NZ_JAMYLH010000077.1:0-1351 GCF_040317925.1 Mesorhizobium sp. M1348
CTAGGTCGTGAACCCATAAATGGGAATGAGGGAGATGGGTGAAAAGCGATCGTTGCGTCGTTTGACAGATCGCGCATATTGTCGAGGAATGACTGAACTCGCATTAGAACCCGGCGGTGGATTGAGAGGTCTTCCGATTGGATCGTCCAAAGGAAGCGTTCGGACATTTTTCGGTGGTAAGCACCAGCCGTTTAAGCGTACACCCGAAGGCAATCCGATAGATTATTGGGCGGATGCAGGCGTTTTTGCCTACTATGATTCCGACGAGCGCCTGGAGGCCTTGGAGTTTGCAAGCCCAAGCAACCCGACATTGAACGGATTGGCTCTTATCTCGGTATCGATGGGCGAAGCGACACAGATTCTCCAATCTCTCGACCCGAAGTTACGCTTGGAGCCGGATGGCGCAACCTCAACGCAGCTTGGTATAGGCGTTTGGTCCTCGACAGGCGAAGCCGATCAACCTGTGATGTCCGCGATAACATTCGGACCGGGCTACTACGATTAGGCTGTAGCGCTGAACGTCTGATTTTGATGGGTTTACCAACTCGCTTCCATATCGCGCGGGATTGTGATTCAGGCTCAATATGAGCCGATATGACCTGACCGACTTCGAGTGGCGCGTGATCGAACCGCTGTTACCCAACAAACCTAGAGGCGTGCCGCGCGTCGATGACCGACGCGTGTTAAACGGAATCTTCTGGGTGCTGCGCTCCGGTGCGCCATGGCGCGACCTGCCCGAGCGCTATGGGCCACGCACCACCTGCTACAACCGCTTCTCGCGTTGGCGAAAAGCAGGTGTTTGGGATCGGCTCATGGACGCCATCAGCGGAGCGCATGATGGTGAAATCCAGATGATCGACAGCACTTCCATTCGGGCGCACCAGCAGGCTGCGACGGCAAAAAGGGGGGCGCAGATAATTGTCTCGGTCGCAGCCGAGGTGGCCTCACGACCAAAATCCACGTCGTCGTCGACGCGCAAGGACTCCCGATCCGGCTCGGCCTGACGGCGGGACAAACGCACGATGGGCAGATCGCCGATCGATTGCTCGACCATCTCGGCCCGCGCATCATCGTCCTGGCCGACAAGGCCTACGATGCCGACCGTATCCGGGAGTTGATCCAGCAGCACGGTGCGACGCCCAACATTCCCGCCAAGCGGAACCGGAAGTGGAAACCTTGCTTCAGCAGGCGCCTCTATCGCGAGCGAAACCTGATCGAGCGCTTCTTCTCCAAGCTGAAACATTTCCGCCGTGTCGCTACACGGTACGACAAACTGGCAGCCAACTTCCTCGCCATGATCCAACTCGCCTCAATGCGACTGTGGCTTCGCGCTTATGAGTCTACGGCCTAG
>NZ_JAMYLH010000078.1:0-1046 GCF_040317925.1 Mesorhizobium sp. M1348
GATGTTTAGTCCCGGCATTTGCTGGAGCGGATTGAGAGTGAAGCGCTCGGGCTGGGAAGCCCATGCCTTGCAGATGAACTCGTAGGGCGTGAAGCCCTTGAGGGTCTTCAGCCTGCGGCCGAAATTGTAGGCCGCGACGAAGTCGGCAAGATGCCGACGCAGTTGGTCGTGATCGTCGTAATGGAAGCGCTTGACGGTTGCGTCCTTGATGGTCCGGTTCATTCTCTCGACCTGACCGTTGGTCCAGGGGTGCTTTGGCTTTGTGGTTCGATGTTCGATATCGTTCTTGGCACAGGCGTATTCGAAGGCATGAGCCCGGAATATCTCGCCATTTGCGATTGCCTCCTTGATCAGCGGAACGGCCGAACCGCCAGCGCCTGGCGTGGTGAACTGGATGCCGTTGTCGGTGAGAACGGTATGGATCCTGTAGGGGACGGCCGCGATCAGGCGTAGCAGAAACTCTTTGGAAATGGCTGTCGGAGCCTTCTCGTGCAGTTCGACGAAGGCGAACTTCGAGGTTCGGTCGATGGCGACGAACATGTGTAGCTTGCCCTGTTCGGTTCGAACCTCCGCGATATCAATGTGGAAGAAGCCGATCGGATAGGCCTTGAACTTCTTCTTCGCCGGCCTGTCGCCCTCGACATCCGGCAATCGGCCGATGCCGTGGCGCTGCAGACAGCGGTGCAATGAAGAGCGCGTCAGATGCGGGATCGACGGCTGCAACGCGTAGAGGCAATCGTCGAGCGGCAGCAGCGTGTAGCGGCGGAAGGCCACAATAACGGCCTCTTCCTCGACAGACAGAACCGTCGATCTCGGCTCCCTGGGGCCGGTGGGCAGATCGGCGGTCGAACTCCGCTTCTTCCACTTCGCTACCGTCTTGGGGTTGATGCCATAGCGCTTCGAAAGCGACCTCAGGCTCGCTTGACTATGTTGTATCGCTCGACGGATCGCCTCTGTCGTTGTGGCGCTCCCATGCAGAACCTGGCCCATAGTGCATCCTTTGATTCGGACGACAATGATGAACCATCAAAGCCCGGGATCAAACA
>NZ_JAMYLH010000079.1:0-1035 GCF_040317925.1 Mesorhizobium sp. M1348
GGCGAGGCGTATCGGCAGGCCCATGACGGCCATCTCGGGCGCGTCGAGCGGCGCGTGATGAGCGCGATCGAGCTATGCCGGACCGCCGAACTGGGCGGCCATGTCGAGGGCTGCCGGTCCTGCGGGGCGATCCGCGTCGCCTACAATTCCTGCCGCAATCGGCACTGCCCGAAGTGCCAGGGACAGGCCTGCCGGGAATGGCTTGCCGCGCGGCAGGGCGAACTCCTGCCGGTTCCCTATTTCCACGTCGTCTTCACGCTGCCGGCGCAAATCGCGGCGATCGCCTTCCAGAACAAAGCGGCGGTCTACACGATCTTGTTCAAGGTGGCCGCCGAGACGCTACGCACCATCGCCGCCGATTCCAAACATCTGGGAGCCGAGATCGGCCTTGTCGGCGTCCTGCACAGTTGGGGTCAGAACCTCCATTATCATCCCCATATCCATTGCATCGTGCCAGGTGGTGGGCTGTCGCCCGATGGAACGCGCTGGATCTCTTGCAAGCCCGGCTTCTTCCTGCCGGTGCGGGTGCTGTCGCGCCTGTTCCGCCGACTCTTTCTGGAGGAACTGCGGACAGCGTATGAAGCGGGCAAGTTGAGCTTCTTCGGCGATCTCGCCGAACTGGCGCTGCCCGTCGTGTTCAGACGCCGGCTGGGCGAGGCCCGCCGCCTCGAATGGGTCGTCTATGCCAAGCCGCCGTTCGGCGGGCCAGAGCAGGTGCTGGCTTATCTCGGTCGCTATACCCACCGTGTCGCCATCGCAAACTCCCGGCTCGTCAGCATGGCCGACGGCAAGATTGTGTTCCGCTGGAGAGATTATCAGCATGGCGGCAAGGCAAAGCTCATGACGCTGAATGTGCACGAGTTCATCAGGCGCTTCCTGCTGCACACCCTGCCGGACGGCTTCCACCGCATCCGCCATTATGGATTCCTCGCCAACGGCCATCGCGCCGCAAAGCTCGACCTGTGTCGCAGGCTGCTGGCCAACCCGCTGCAGGACAATATCGAACCGCGCGTCGAAAGCACGCCCGCGCCCCTC
>NZ_JAMYLH010000080.1:0-967 GCF_040317925.1 Mesorhizobium sp. M1348
CAACCGATAACGCATGCTCTTCAGCCAGATCAAAAGCATGCTCACCAATGACAACGGCAACTTCCGCCTCCCAGTCCAGCATCCGTGAGTCTCGAGGCATCAAGATGTCATCATTTGGTCCAACAATGCACGACGGCGCCTTGGAAAAGATAACCGGCTCATCAGGAATGGGAGTGTCGGTCTCGATTGCGTGATCGGTGTAGTTCAGGCCGACCGCGATAAAGTGACGGACCTTAGCTACTGGAGGCCCGAGGCGAACATTGTCCTCGACACGGGGCAATGACGAAGGAGCTGCCGAGCGTAACTTGTCCAAGCCAGCGCGAGACAGCGTACTGCCCCGGATATCTGGAACAACGCTACTAAGATCTCGGATAGCGCCGTCCTCGTCCAGCAACCCCGGTCGCTCGGAGCCGGGCGGTCCAAATCGCAAAAGTTTCATGTCATTTCCTTTAAGGCTCAGCCGGCCGCCGAGTCGGTTTTCAGGCGGGTGTATTCAAGCAGATACCGGCCGACTTGCGCTTTCCGGACGAGAGGATGTTGCAGAACGGCCTGGACGGGTGCTTCCAAGGACTCCACGGTGCAGCCTTCCAGAAGAATGAACCAATTGGGCGGCGCATCATAATCCCTGCGCCCTTCACTCTCCACCCTGCGCACCTGGGTAGCTTCCTCATCTGCCTTGCAGAGATGCGCGCCAGTCAGGAGTGGAAACCGAGTAAATCCGGACACGAGCGCCGAAAGCTCACGGGCCGCCTGCTGTCCATCGTTTGCCGCAGACTGGAAGCGCACCGTGGCAAGGACGCCGCCAGGCCCAGGCCCCTCAGACAACAAGACTCGAGCCAGACCCCGAGACGTATTGAGAAAATGCGACGTTGCGCGCCTCGTCCACGGCGTCGGGGCATTGAGCCGCTTGGCATACTCCTCACCTGTAATGATGTCGAATTGCTCAACTTCGTAGAGCGTAAAGAAT
>NZ_JAMYLH010000081.1:0-961 GCF_040317925.1 Mesorhizobium sp. M1348
CGCGCCTGCTGCAGGTCCATCTCGATCATCTGCCGCCGCTTGGCTTCGCTCTCCAGCTGCATCCGTTCAGCCTCCAACGCCGCTTCGATCGCCATCGGCGCAACCGCCTCCAGCGCTTCGCGGGTCACCGCCGCGTCGGTGCGAAAGCCGTTGAACGACATGCATCGCGCCTGGGCCATCATGAGGTTGCCGCGCTCGCAGCGATATACCGGATAACCTTGGCCGCGTCCGGCATACATGACAACCAGTCTTCGCCCGCATCGACCACAGGAGATGAGACCGGGGAGCAGTGCGCGACCGCCGCGGCCCGACTTGACGCCGCCGGCTTTGCCATAAGCGTTGGCCGCGAGCAGTTCCTGGTTCCGTTCGTACTCGCTCCATCCGATGTAGCCTTCGTGATGGTCGTTGAGCACCACCGCCCACTCGCTAGCCGGCTTGTAATGGCCATAGCTCTTGCGAACGCGGCCATCGACGATCTCAGTGCGCTTCTCGCTCTTACCATAGACATAGGCGCCGGCGTAGAATGGGTTCTTCAGGATCGAGATCACGTTGCGGTAGCGGATCGGAACCCAGTCGAAGGACACCATCTTCTTGCCGTCGGAGGGTCTGGGGAAATGCACGTCATCGTCGATCATCGAGATCAGGACCTGGCGCGCACTGCCGAGTTCGCGGAAGCGCGCGAATATCAGGCGAATGGTCTCCTGCAGGCGCATGTCGGGATCGAACCCGAGACCGTAATCGCGGTGCCAGACATAGCCGAAAGGCACGGAGATGCGCAGTTCCCCGCGCTGTGCCTTGGCGCGGGCGGCCTCGTACATGCGGGCACGCAGCACGCCGAGCTCGAACTCGCTGATGCTGCCCTTCATACCGAGCAGCAGGCGGTCGTTCGGCAATCCCGGATCGTAGACTCCGTCCAGATCGATCACGCGTGCATCAACTTCGCCGCACAACTCGAGCAGCC
>NZ_JAMYLH010000082.1:0-946 GCF_040317925.1 Mesorhizobium sp. M1348
GTCCTCGACGGTACGCTTCTGAGCTTGTCGCATCCAATGCTTGATCTTGGCGAAGGCCTGCTCGATCGGGTTGAGGTCGGGGGAGTAGGGTGGCAGGTACCAAAGCCTGGCGCCGGCAGCCTTGATCATCTGCCTGATCGCCGCCGACTTATGACTTCCCAGATTATCCATGACGACGATGTCGCCGGGTTTCAGCACGGTGATGAGCTGCTGCTCGACATAGGCGCGGAAGCATTGGCCGTTGATTGGCCCGTCGAAGACGCAAGGTGCCGCGAGCCTATCGCAGCGCAGCGCGCCGAGGAAGGTCAGCGTGCGCCAGTGGCCGTGCGGGGCCAAGCCGCGCAGCCGCTCGCCCTTCGGCCCCCAACCGCGCAGCGGAGCCATGTTGGTCTTGATCCAGGTCTCATCGATGAAGACCAGATGCTGCGGATCGAGGCCGGCCTGCCAAGATCGCCATCGCTGACGCCTGCGGGCAATATCGGCGCGCGCCTGCTCAAGGGCGAACAGCGTTTTTTTTGAAGCTCAGGCCCTCGCGCCTCAAGAACATCCAGACCGCGTTGTGCGAGACCTTGACCCCGCGTGCGGCCAACTCATCCTTCAAACCGTGCAGCGTCAGATGCGGTGTCTCACGTATACGCGCCTCGATGAAGGCACGGTGCGGCTCCAGCAACCTCTTGCGATGTCCACCCATCTTGCCCGGCGCGACCGAGCCAGTCACCCGATGGCGCTGCAACAACTTCACCGCCGCCGAAACCGAAATGCCGAACCGTTTGGCGGCCGACCGGCGGCTCTCGCCACCCAAAACCGCCGCTACAACACGTTCGCGAAGATCATTGGAAAGAGGTCGGGTCATCCGATGCTGGCCTCCACTCCAGCCAGCATCTTGAATCACAAAACAGATAAATCTGGAATCCCCTTTGATTCCGTCAAAGGGGGAACCGCTCTA
>NZ_JAMYLH010000083.1:0-882 GCF_040317925.1 Mesorhizobium sp. M1348
CCAACGCGTCAACCTCTGAAAGCGGGACGGGCGGGGTTCCATGCATGTTCACTGTTGCTCCTCCAGCACGATCCGACCGCTGACGGACCCCTGCTATTCAACCGTAGCTGCTGCGGCGGTAGCCCCCGCATCCAGCCAGTTTTTCGGCGCCATTATGCGCAATCCCCAAGTTTGCCAAAAAGGGGGGTAGACTTTGATTGTTTCATCTTGTGTCGGCAAAGCCGAGCGACGTGTGACCGTCGCCCGGCCAGAATAACTCTAGTGGAATCCAGGTCTATTGAAGAACCCATTCGTTCCAGCGCTGAATGAGCCGTTCGGTGTTCGTCAGGCCATCCGGCCCGATATCATTATACCACTGTCCATTAATGAAAACGCTGCTCTTCATGTAGTCAGGATGGGTAGTAAGTTTGCGGGCGACCTTATCCGGGATTAGTTTAAAGGCGTTGCGGTTGGTTGGACCTTGGGGAAATATCTGACAGAATGCCGCTTGGCGATCAGCGCGAGTAGTAAATTCAATATACTTCTGCGCGTTTTGCACGTTCGGACCCCCCTTCGGAATTACAAAATAGTCCCATGTTAGCTTTGCCTGATTCCGATTGATCTCGATTGGTGCGCCCTGATCGATCAGAAGGAGAGCCCGTCCATCATATGATTGCGCGACATCAACTGCCTTATCATGCAACATTTGCTGGATCTCTGAGCCCGTGCCCCACCACTTACGGATATGCGGCTTGATCTTGTCCAGGCTGGTGAAGATGCGATCGATGTCCATCGGGTAAAGTTGATCGGCGGGTACGCCATCAGCCAGCAGGGCTTCCTCCCAAGGCCCTTCCGATCCGTACGCCCCTGACACCAGCGTTCGGATGCCTGGAAACTTTTCGA
>NZ_JAMYLH010000084.1:0-819 GCF_040317925.1 Mesorhizobium sp. M1348
GGTTTTGTTGCAACGGCTGAATGGGAGCGCAGAGAGGTCTGACACGAGGCCAATCACGCGGCAAGGATTTGGAACTGCTCCGCCAGGGATGGATTCGGATTGAAGGCGAATCTCGCCTGTTGCTTACGCATCATGTGAACCATTTCGATGCCGTTTAGGATGATCGCGGCTGATGCTGGTGACTTGAAGCCGAGCATTGACCGGATGCGGCGCTTGATGCGCCGATGGTCCTGTTCGATCCGGTTATTCAGGTATTTACTCTTGCGGATCCGGATCGGCTTCAGCCGACGCCGGGAACGATCCTGCAAGCGATTTGTGGTGTCACAGGAAATAATCGCCTCCTGGTTGGTCTGGCTACCATCGATGACGACGCGGTCGGGCCGGCCATGACGTGCCAGCGCTTTTCTGAAGAACCGCTTGGCCGAGGGCAGGTCACGCAGCTCGCTGAACCCGAATTCGACTGTGTCGCCGACACTGTCAATGGCGCGGTAAAGATACATCCACTGGCCGCGGACCTTGATGTACGTCTCGTCGACATGCCACTTCCCGGTGACGCTACGCTTGCGCCGGTTGAAATGCTCCAGCAGTAGCGGTGCGAAACGAATGGTCCAGCGGTGAATGGTCGTGTGGTCGACGGCGATCCCCCGCTCGGCCATCATCTCCTCAAGATCACGCAGGCTGAGATTGTAGGCCAGGTACCAGCGCACGCAAAGCAGGATCACTGACTGGTCGAACTGGCGGCCCTTGAACATCTAATCCTCCGAAAATGTCGAAGGGGTCTTGCCATAGCGCCGGTAATCAAAACGTTGCAACACATCC
>NZ_JAMYLH010000085.1:0-800 GCF_040317925.1 Mesorhizobium sp. M1348
CGCGCTGCGGTTTTTCTACGGCGTGACGCTGGGCCATGCCGAGATCCCGGAGCGGATCGTCTACGCCCGCTCGCCACGCACGCTGCCAGTGGTGCTGAGCGCCGACGAGGTCGTCCGGTTCCTGGAGGCGGTGCCGAGCCTGAAGACCCGAACGGCATTGACCACGGCCTACGCCGCGGGACTTCGCGCCTCGGAGACCGTCGGGCTGAAGGTCGGCGACATCGACAGTGAACGCGGCGTGATCCTCGTCCATCACGGCAAGGGCGGCAAGGACCGCACCGTGATGCTGTCGGCGCAGCTTGTGCGCATCCTGCGAGTCTACTGGCGGCTGGCGAAGCCGCAGGGCTGGCTGTTTCCCGGGCGCGGCGTCGACCGCCCCATCGATGTGCAGGTTCTCTATTCGGCGTGCCGCTCGGCGCGTGCGGCTGCCGGCATCGACAAGCGCGTGACGGTGCATACGCTCAGGCACAGCTTCGCCACGCATTTGCTGGAGAACGGTACGGACATCCGCATCATCCAGGTGCTGCTCGGCCACAACAACCTGTCGAGCACGGCGCGCTACACAAAGGTCTCGAACGGTCTCATTCGGCGGACGGAAAGCCCGCTCGATCGGCTGACCATTGAGGTTGTGCCGCCGGGCTGACCGGTTCCGCCAATGTCGGCGAGACTGGAGGTGGCGGACATCTTCCGCCGCCACGGCGAGGCGTATCGGCAGGCCCATGACGGCCATCTCGGGCGCGTCGAGCGGCGCGTGATGAGCGCGATCGAGCTATGCCGGACCGCCGAACTGGGCGGCCATG
>NZ_JAMYLH010000086.1:0-788 GCF_040317925.1 Mesorhizobium sp. M1348
TATGAGGCATCGCTCGCCGAGCGCCGCTATGCCGCTTGCGACCCGGAGAACCGGCTTATTGCGGCCCAGCTCGAGAGGAGTTGGGAAGCCACGCTCAGGCGCGTGGAGACCTGCGAGGCCCGGCTGAGCGAAGTCCAGCGTGTGGAGCCTGTCGACGCGGTTCCGGACTTCACGGGCCTCGCCCAGAATCTCGAGGCCACCTGGAACGCGCCGGGTGTCGACATGCGCTGTCGTCAGCAACTGCTGCGCGCGCTCATCAAGGACATCGTGGCGGATGTCGATGACGATGCGCGCGACGTGATCTTGACCATCCACTGGCACGGAGGCCAGCACTCGCAGGTACGGGTTCGCAAGCCCAAATCCGGAGAGCATGGCCAGCGTACGCCTGAGGAGGCTCTGGCGATCATGCGATCCATGGCAACCCGATGGTCGGATGCCGAAATCGCTGCCACACTCAACCGCATGGGCATGCAGACCGGTCAGGGAAAGACCTGGACCGCGCGTCGCGTCCAATCGCTGCGCACGGTGCACAAGATCAGCGGCTATCGCTCTTCCGACAAGAATGGCGAGTGGCTCACCATGTCGGACGCGGCCGCCCGGCTTGGAGTCTCGCACGTCAAAATCCGCCGGTTCATCAGGGATGGCCTCTTGCCTGCCGAGCAGGTCATGCGCGGCGCACCCTACCAGATCCGCGCCAGCGACCTCGAAGACGAACGGATCAAGGCCGATTTGGCGCGCAATACTCCGCATCGCATCCACGACGACAACCAGGAATCGCTGTTTTCCGC
>NZ_JAMYLH010000087.1:0-727 GCF_040317925.1 Mesorhizobium sp. M1348
ATTACTCTTTGATGGTGACGACGATGCCGGCACCGACGGTGCGGCCGCCTTCACGGATGGCGAAGCGCAGCTTCTCTTCCATGGCGATCGGCACGATCAGCTCGACATCGACGGTGATGTTGTCGCCCGGCATCACCATCTCGGTGCCTTCCGGCAGCGACACGATGCCGGTCACGTCCGTCGTGCGGAAATAGAACTGCGGACGGTAGTTGGTGAAGAACGGCGTGTGGCGGCCGCCCTCGTCCTTGGTCAGGATATAGGCTTCGGCAACGAACTTCTTGTGCGGCTTGACGGTGCCGGGCTTGGCCAGGACCTGGCCGCGCTCGACGCCTTCACGGTCGACACCGCGCAACAGCGCGCCGATGTTGTCGCCGGCCTGGCCCTGGTCGAGCAGCTTGCGGAACATCTCGACGCCCGTGCAGGTCGTCTTGGTGGTCGGACGGATGCCGACGATCTCCAGCTCCTCGCCGACCTTGACGACGCCGCGCTCGACGCGGCCGGTCACCACCGTGCCGCGGCCCGAGATCGAGAACACGTCCTCGATCGGCATCAGGAACGGCTTGTCGAGCGGACGAACCGGCGTCGGGATGTAGGCATCGACCGCAGCCATCAATTCGCGGATGGCGTCCTCGCCGATCTTCTTGTCAGAATCTTCAAGTGCGGCAAGCGCCGAACCCTTGACGATCGGAATGTCGTCGCCGGGGAACTCGTTCTTGGTCAAAAGCTC
>NZ_JAMYLH010000088.1:0-707 GCF_040317925.1 Mesorhizobium sp. M1348
GACGGCGCAGGTGGGGGCGGATCTCAGCCCCACTCGGCCGCTTGGCCGGTCGCAGGATCGCGCTGACGAACCGTCCCGCACCATCGAACACGACGATCGGCTGGAAGCCGTACTCGTCATGGTGGGCATTGAACAGGCGAAGCTGTTGGCCTCCGTGCACAGCGTCGAAGGTGTCGTCAATGTCGAGTACGATCCGCTTCGGCACCTGCCGGAACGAGGCGCAATAGAGATCGACCATCGCCCGTCCCATCGCGACCAGCTCCCGCACGCCGGGTAGGTTCTCCAGCCGGCACAGCGTCGATTGCGACGCCAGATCCCGACCCGACGGCAGCGCATCCTGGGCCATCTTGAAGACCGGATCGCGGCGCAGCCGGTTGGCGTCGTTGCCGTCCTCGTAGCCGGCGGCGATCATCTTCATGCGAAAGCCGATCATGTCCGCCAGGCTGTGGACGACCTGGTCCGGGCAGCGCGGATCGTCGATGCAACGCGCCAGACGCTCGGCCACCCGCAACCGCTTTTCCACCTCGGCCAAGGCCAGAACGCCGCTGTTGGACGACAGCATGCCGCCGTCGAAACGGGCGACGACGGACTTGCCGCCGACTGATGACAAACCGCTCAGCGGCAGCGCAAGATCGTTCATGGTGGGTGTGGTCTCCGGGAAATGGTTCGGATCGGCTTAAGCAACCAAATCCTACGTCATTTCAACG
>NZ_JAMYLH010000089.1:0-578 GCF_040317925.1 Mesorhizobium sp. M1348
GAAAAATCCGGACCGGCGGGCCTAGGCTGGCACCAGGAAGGCTCCGCCACATAATCTCGCCCGACGCATAAGAACGGTTATGTGGCGCGCCACATAACCGTTCGCCGGCGCCTGCTGCGGAAATTTGATCTGTGTCGCCGGTTTTTCGACGATCACCAGCGCGTCATCGGGCGCCGTGCGCTGCAGGTGTCTTGTCTCCGACCATGGCGCCGTCAGCCAGGTCTCGGTTTCTTCCGGCGTGGTCAGGATCACCGGCATTGCCTTTTCGTGGATCGGCGCGATCAGCGCGTTGGGCCTGGTCGTCATGAAGCCATAGACCTGGTGCTCGGCGGGGCCGTCCTTGACCTTGCGAATGCCCTGCCAGCGCGTCCACAGGCCGGCAAAGAAGAACAGCGGGCGGTCCTCGCCGAGTGCAAACCAGAAGTTGCGCTGAATGCCGGTCTCGGGGTCCTTGTCGCCGGGCGTCGGGCTGGGCTCGGCGAAGCTGGTGACGGGCACCACGCAGCGGTTCTCGATGCCGAGATATTGCTGCCAATGGCCGTATTGCGGATTGCGGATATTGGTGGTGCCGTAGTCGG
>NZ_JAMYLH010000090.1:0-574 GCF_040317925.1 Mesorhizobium sp. M1348
GGACTGATGAAGAGAAAGCGGTTTACGGAAGAGCAGATCATCGCGGTTCTGCGTGAGCACGAAGCGGGGGCGAAGGCGGGCGACCTGGCGCGCAAGCATGGGATCTCCGAGGCGACGCTGTATAACTGGAAGGCGAAGTATGGCGGGATGGACGTCTCCGATGCCAAACGGCTGAAGGCCTTGGAAGACGAGAACGCGAAGCTGAAGAAGCTGCTCGCCGACCAGATGCTGGAAGCCTCGGCACTGCGCGAGCTTCTGTCAAAAAAATGGTAGGGCCCGCCGCCAAGCGCGAAGCCGTCGCGCATCTGCAGGCCACGATGGGCCTGTCGGAGCGTCGGGCCTGTTCCTTCGTCGACGCCGATCGTAAGATGATCCGCTACCAGTCTCGCCGAGCGCCAGAGGCGGCACTGCGCGGCCGGCTACGCGACCTGGCCAACGAGCGCCGGCGCTTCGGCTATCGGCGGCTGTTCATTCTGGCGCGAAGGCGAGGCATCGGGTATCAACCGCATCTACCGGCTATACCGCGAAGAAGGACTGGCCGTGCGCAAGCGACGCTCCAGGCGCCGAGCGGTAG
>NZ_JAMYLH010000091.1:0-541 GCF_040317925.1 Mesorhizobium sp. M1348
TCCGACGCTCGAGAAGTCCCGCGCGGAAGCGCTGGGATTGACTTACACGGGTTCGCTCGAGGAGCTCGCAGCCGCGTCGGAGATCTTCGTCGTAGGCATTCCACCTCTCAAATCGTCGCTGCGCGCGATCGGCGAAAAAGTCTTCAACGCTCTACCGATCGGTGGCCTCTTCATACTCGTGAGCCGCATGGCCGTGGTCGACGAAGCGGCGCTGTGGGATGCGGTTACCAACCGTGGCCTCAAGGCCGCGATCGACGTCTTTGGCGCCGAACCGGTGCCCCCGGACGCACCATTCCGCTTCCATCCCAACGTGCTGCCGACGCCGCACATTGCTGGAGAACCGTTCTACCAGCATGAGCGCTGTTTCTACGATGCTTGCGTTGACTGCCTTGCCGCGATCGAGGGACAGCCGCGACGCTTCGAAGCCACGCGGATTGATGCGATCAAGTATATGGGGGTGGACGGCACGACGCCGAAGCCGCGGAATGCATCTGCGTCCTGAATGCACGGCCGATAGCCCGTAGTTCGGGGCCGGGAGGCG
>NZ_JAMYLH010000092.1:0-539 GCF_040317925.1 Mesorhizobium sp. M1348
CGGGGCGCTATCGAATGAGACAAAGGAATATTGGATGGCAACTCTGCACTACGCATCGGGTGGATCCGCCACCGAAATCGCAACCGCCGGCTTCAATCTGGCTGACGTTCAGTATGTTTCGCTGGTCAACGCATTGCCGGATGGCATGAAGGGCCTGGTCTATCTCAATGAGCATGAGGGCGTGACCTCATCCTTCATCGAGAAAATGACCCCCTTCCTTGGCAATCCGAACGTGTTTGGGTTCTATCTTGTTGACGAGCCCGATCCCACCGGCAGGTGGGGCACCTACGCAACCGCCGAGAACCTGAAGGCGGAATCCGACTGGATCCATGAGCATTTTCCAGGCGCCAAGACCTTCATCACCATGATGAACATGGGATCCCCGACCAATCCGGATTTTACGAACACCTACAATCCGGCCAACACGCATATCGACTATTTCGGCATAGACCCGTATCCGGTGCGCACGGGAACGGACACGGTCGACTACGACATGATCGATCGAGCCGTGGCTGCAGCGGTGAAATCCGGCATCCCGG
>NZ_JAMYLH010000093.1:0-508 GCF_040317925.1 Mesorhizobium sp. M1348
TCTGGTAGCTCCCTGGACGGTGCCGGACATCTTCATGGATGGCGCGTTGCTCGACAGCGCGCCTCGCCTTAAGGCAATCGGGGGAACCTTCGACAACCGCTTTGCCAGCTTCGTGTCGATCGACGCCCTGGCCGAACGCGGTATAGTCTTGATAGACACCTCGCGCTCGATGTCGCCCAGTATTGCGGAATTTGCAGTGGCTCAAACTCTAAACCTGTTGCGTGACATTCCGGCAGCGGTTGCACTGATGAGAGCGGGCGGCTGGAAGCAATCTGTGTGGGACGCGGTCGGATATGTCCATGGAGATCTTGCTGGCAAGAAGGTTGGGCTTGCGGGCTACGGCGCCATCAACAGGCGCTATCACCAGCTGATCAGCGGTTTCGGCTGCCCGACCGCTGCCTACACTCCGACGCTCGAGAAGTCCCGCGCGGAAGCGCTGGGATTGACTTACACGGGTTCGCTCGAGGAGCTCGCAGCCGCGTCGGAGATCTTCGTCGTAGGCATTCCA
>NZ_JAMYLH010000094.1:0-507 GCF_040317925.1 Mesorhizobium sp. M1348
TCGCCAAGGAAATCGAGCTTGAGGACAAGTTCGAAAACATGGGCGCGCAGATGGTCCGCGAAGTTGCTTCGAAGACCAACGACATCGCCGGCGACGGCACCACCACCGCGACCGTTCTGGCACAGTCGATCGTCCAGGAAGGCCACAAGTCGGTTGCCGCCGGCATGAACCCGATGGACCTCAAGCGCGGCATCGACCTCGCCGTCGCCGACGTCGTCGCGACGCTGATCAAGAACGCCAAGAAGATCAAGACCTCGGAAGAGGTTGCCCAGGTCGGCACCATCGCCGGCAATGGCGACGTGTCGGTCGGCTCGATGATCGCGGAAGCGATGCAGAAGGTCGGCAATGAGGGCGTCATCACCGTCGAGGAAGCAAAGACCGCCGAGACCGAGCTTGAAGTCGTTGAAGGCATGCAGTTCGACCGCGGCTATCTCTCGCCCTACTTCGTCACCAACGCCGAGAAGATGGTTGCGGATCTGGAAGACGCCTACATTCTTCTCCACGAGA
>NZ_JAMYLH010000095.1:0-505 GCF_040317925.1 Mesorhizobium sp. M1348
GACGTCATCCGCGAGAGCTGCGGTCTCGTCGATTTCCGCGATGTCGCCGATGAGGCACGGCGCTTTCTGAGCCTGCCGCGCGCCGAACCATACGGCACCCCAAAGCCTGTTCGCACACCCGTTCCAGCCGGGTCGCCGGAAGCGGCGCGGCGTCTCTTTGCCATGTCGCAGCCGATCCGCCGGACGCTCGTCGAGACCTACCTGCGCAATCGCGGCATCAGGACCGTGCGCGACGCGGGCAGCCTGCGATTCCATCCGCGCTGCTACTATCGGCCTGAGGGCGACGGCCCGACCGAGACCTGGCCGGCGATGATCGCCGCCGTCACCGATCTCGAAGGGAGGATCACCGGGGCGCATCGGACCTGGCTTGCCCTCGACGGTTCCGGCAAGGCGCCGGTCGACACGCCGCGGCGGGCCATGGGCGGCCTCCTCGGCCATGCCGTCCGCTTTGGCGCTGCCGACGACGTCCTTGCGGTCGGCGAAGGCATCGAGACGATGCTGTCTA